>RFHX01000067.1 GCA_003695725.1 Candidatus Schekmanbacteria bacterium | reverse complement strand
GCTTATTATAGTACTCTTTGATTTCAGTAGAGGTGATATTGACTTTCGGTTTGATAACATTATTCATTAAAGTTAAGAGCGTAAGCTCCCTTCTAATTTTTTCCTTATATTCCTCTAATGTAAGATTTTCTCGTCTTAATGATTGCTCTAAATCATAATCAGACATATTAAAGTTTTTTTTCTGGTCTTCAATGGCAAGATTGACCGTCTTATTACTTATTGAAATGCCCATTTTTTTTGCTTCCTGAAATTGGAGCTCTTCATTGATAAGATTATCAAGTGCTTTTTCCTGTAAGAATTTCATTCTTTCTTCTTCATTTTTGTCTTTTAATTCTTCTGAGTATTTATTTTTGATTAATATCATTTCCCTATTCACATCGCTCATTGTTATCGGCTGGTCATTTACAATGGCAACAATTTTGTCGACTATCTCAGCGGGATATAATAATTGTTGGGAAAGAAAGAAGAATAAAATCGTTGATGAAAGCAAAAATAAAAAAGTATTTAACTGAATTTTTTTGGATAGACTTTTAGTCATTCTGCCAATGCGCTTTTTTGGACAATTTGTTCAACTTTAGATAGAGCTTCCTCTAATCCGTTGGGGTTTTTCCCCCCTGCTTGAGCAAAATCTTTTCTACCGCCGCCACTTCCCTTTATAATAGGAGAAATCTCCTTTACTATGTCAGAGGCGCTGATTCTGTTTGTCAATGTTTTCGATACAGCACAAACAATCGAAACTTTACCTTCGATTACTGCGCCAACTACTGCAATCCCTTCTCCAATCGATTTCAATGCATCATCTGCAAAATTGCGCAATTCTTTGATTGATGGCGCCTGCGTTTTGACTGAAAGCAGATTGATGCCACTTACTCGCTTTACAGTATCCTTCAGCTTGGTAATCTCCTTCTTTGAAAGTGATGCTTCAAGTGATTCAATCCTTTTTGATAAGTTCCGGTTTTCTTCAAGAAGATTTTTTATTTTTTCTCTAATATTGTCTTTTCCTGTTTTGAGTAGAGATGCGATTTCTTCAAATTTTTTCTCTGTCTCTCTCGATAATTTTACGGCTTCACTGCCTGTGCATGCTTCAATACGTCTTACACCGCTTGCAACGGCTCTTTCAGAGATGATTTTGAAATAACCAATTTCGCCTGTCCTTTTGCAGTGAGTTCCACCGCACAATTCTTTACTGAAATTTTCAATTGCTACAACCCTGACTTTTTCAGAATATTTTTCATCAAAAAGTGCAGTGGCGCCTGATTTTATTGCATCTTCTAATTTCATTATATTTGTCGCAACAGGCAGATTCATTCTTATGACTTCATTTACTATGTCCTCGACTTCATTTATCTCTTCTTCCGTCATCTTTGAGAAATGAGTGAAATCGAACCTCAATCTATCAGGTGCAACAAGTGAGCCTGCCTGATTCACATGAGCGCCTAAAACTTGTTTCAGTGCTGAGTGAAGAATGTGGGTGGCAGTATGGTTGTATTTGATGTTTAAACGCCTTTCTTTTGCTATTTCACAGAAGACCCTGTCGCCCTCTTTTATCCTACCTTTCTCAATAATGCCGTGATGGATAATAATATTTCCAAAAGGCTTTGTGGCATCCGTAATATTGAGCAAATTGCCATTTGAACTTATTTTCCCTTTATCGCCTATTTGCCCTCCTGATTCTCCATAAAAAACTGTTTTATCGAGTATAACGCTTACCTTGTCACCTTCTGAAGCATATTTACATTCTTTGGCGTCTTTGATTATTTTGATGACTTCGGCATTTGTTGATTCCGATTCATAGCCTAAAAACTCTGTGCTCTCTATCCCTTGCAGTAAATTCCTAAGAGTTTCTTCCTGAGATGATATAGATTTTTCCATATGAGATTTTTTTGCCGCTAATCTCTGTTTTTTCATACATTCAGAAAATCCTTGCAAGTCCGGTTCAAGCTGAAAATCCTGAAGTATTTCAGATGTCAAATCAACGGGGAAACCATAAGTGTCATAGAGTTTAAAAGCAAATTCACCGGGAAAAATCTTTGCATCCTTATCTTCTCTTCTGATTTCTTCAACTTTTTGATGAAGGATTTGAAGTCCCTGTTCAAGCGTTGCGGCAAATTTATCTTCTTCATTTTTTACTACACCTTTCACAGCCTTTGATGAATCCAATAATTCCGGATATGCCGATGACATATTTTCAATAACCTTTTCACACATTGTTCCAAAGAAAGGATCTTTAATGCCGAGCATTTTCCCATGCCTCAATCCTCTTCGCAGTATTCTTCTCAAAACATATCCTCTTCCTTCATTGGAGGGCAATACTCCATCAGATATCAGAAAAGTTGCCGCCCTTGCATGGTCAACAATCACTCTTACTGAAACATCATTTGTTTCATTACTACCATATTTGTAGCCTGTTATTCTTCCAACTTCATCAATGAGAGGAGAGAAAAGGTCTGTATCAAAGTTTGATTTTACTTTCTGTACGACAGCAGTTATTCTTTCAAGTCCCATCCCTGTATCGATACTTGGTTTAGGCAGAGGCGAAAGATTACCGTCACTTGACCTGTTGAACTGCATAAAGACCAAGTTCCAAAGTTCAAGATAGCGGTCGCAGTCACAGCCTACTGCGCAGGTTGATTTGCCGCATCCGGCTTCTTCTCCTTGGTCAATCAGTATTTCTGAGCATGGTCCGCATGGTCCTGTATCGCCCATTTGCCAGAAATTGTCCTTTTTGCCCATACGGACGACTTTATCTTCAGCGATGCCAATCTGTTTTACCCATATATTCAGAGATTCATCATCTTCTTCGTAAATTGTAATCCATAGTTTTTCTTTTGGAAGTTTGATTACATTCGTTAGAAAGTCCCAGCCATATTCAATTGCTTTTTCTTTGAAATAATCTCCAAAGGAAAAATTGCCGAGCATTTCAAAAAAGGTATGATGCCGCCTTGTCTTTCCCACAACTTCAAGGTCATTATGTTTACCGCCTGCTCTGACACATTTTTGGACAGTTGCGGCTCTTTTATACTCTCTTGTCTCTTCTCCAAGAAATATGCTTTTGAATTGCACCATACCTGCATTCGTAAATAGAAGCGTAGGGTCTTGAGAAGGAACTAATGATGAGCCGGGCAGAATTTTATGTTCCTTTTCTGCAAAATAATCTAAAAAGATTTTTCTAATATCGTGTCCAGATAGCATAATCAAATTATTAAAGATTTAGAGAGTGGGGTTTTTGTTAATTTAAAAAGACCATTATGTCAAGATATCTTTGAATATTGCTTGCAGGGTTTCGTAGAGCAAGATTCTGCTTTACAACATTCACAGCTTTTAAGAAGGGCTGCTAACATAACCTCGGTATCTATGACCGCAAAATACAATTCAGCAGGGAGGATTGAGTTGCCTCGTTGGGCTTATATATTCTAAAGTTGTTTTGCTTTTGGTTCCAGATGATTCTTAGGCAAAATGTTTTTTTCATCTCCAAATTCGTAATAATTAGATATAACAACATAGGAATTTATATTTTCCTCAAAAGGTGACATTTTTACTTTGCCGAAAAAGAGACATTTCTACTTTGCCTTTACACTGAATATTTATCTATTGAAATTAAATTTAGAATGGGTTAAAAAGATGAATACTTTTTTAAAAAGCAGAATAAAAATTAATTGACAAATATCTTTTTGACGATTAATATAGTCAATGTTCTTGAAAAACCTTCAGATTG
>RFHX01000066.1 GCA_003695725.1 Candidatus Schekmanbacteria bacterium | reverse complement strand
CATTCTATCAGGGCAGCGGCCATAGCAAAAATCAATGGCAAAATTTATAGAAAAGATATCAATCAAGTTATTCCAAAAATTCAACCTTCATTTCTTTCTTTTAATAAAATCATAGCAATTGGCGCATCCACAGGGGGACCGCAGGCGATTCAAGAAATAATTACTTCACTTCCTCCAAATTCTCCTGCCTGTGTAATAGTACTTCATATGCCTGCAGGATTTACAAAACAATTTGCCGATCGACTCAATGGAATAAGCGCAATGGAAGTCTGCGAAGCTCAAGACAATACTCTGATTGAAGATGGCAAGGCATATATTGCACCGGGAGACAAACACCTTAGTATCGTAAAAAACAACGGCAACTATTTTACCAAAATAAAGGATGGACCATTAATCAATTATCAAAAACCGAGCATCGATGTTCTCTTTTATTCTGTTGCTTCACAGGCAAAGGAAAATGCAGTTGGCGTGCTTCTCACTGGAATGGGCTCAGATGGAGCAGAAGGCTTGTTGGCAATGCACAAAAGAGGAGCTTACACAATAGCTCAAGACGAAGAATCCTCAGCTATTTTTGGAATGCCGCAGGAAGCGATTAAGCTCGGTGCGGTGAACGAGATTGCACACTTGAAAGATATAGCTTCTTCAATTTTAAAAGCAGCATCAAAAAATTCAAAAGTACAAAAGGTATGCTAATCCTATGGAAGATTTTATTTATAAAATATCAATGAGTTATGACGATAAATTTAATCTAAAAGATTTTTTCTGTTAACTCAGTTATGAACTGCTTAAATGAAATAATGGAGAGTATCGAAACTCTCCCCACATTGCCGACAGTTTTTATGAAAACTGTAGCATTACTTGATAAGAAGGATGTTGAGTTGTCAGAGATAGTTGACATCATCAAGTATGATCCAGCAATTACAGCCAATACCTTGAAAATATGCAATTCAGCTTATTATGGGCTAATGAGAAAGGTTTCATCTCTCAATGAAGCGGCAACTTATGTTGGCACTAATGAACTTATCAAGATTGCTTTGATGGGAAGTTCTGCAAATTTTTTGAAAGAAGAAATCGATGGATATTGTCTTGATGAAGGAGAACTTTATAGGCATTCGACAGGATGCGCAAGCGCTTCACAAATATTGTTGAAGAAAATGAATAGAGAAAACCAAACTATGCTTTTTACAGCATCTCTTCTCCACGACATAGGGAAACTTATATTAAGCAGATATGTAAAAAATGAATATATGAAAATTTACAAACTCGTGATTCAAAAAAAATGCACATTTTCGGAAGCTGAAAAAGAAATCCTAAATACTACACATGCCGAAGTTGGAGCAATACTTTCTGAGAAGTGGAATTTTCCAAATGAACTGACAACAATAATTAAATATCATCATGAACCGGATAAAAGCCCTGAAGAAATAAGAGAATCAATAGAAATCATACACCTCAGCGACCTTATGTGTTTAATGGCAGGAATCGGAATTGGCGCAGATGGTATTGCATACAAACCGGAGATAGAAAATGCCAAGCTTCTTGAAATAATAGGGAAAGAGCTAAATCTTATAATCTTTGAATTAGTCACTGAAGTAGAGAGGATTGGAAATTCATTTCTATAAACAACTATAAGAGGAGTTGCTAATGAAAAGGAGTGAAGGTATTGGGATTTCAATAAAAACAGCTTTGATGATTTGTTCCACTCTCTTGATAATTTTAGGGATAAACACTTATTTTCAAACCAAAAAAGCAAAAGAAGAATTTAAAACAGACCTGATTAAAGAAGCAACTGACTTATCGGCTTTAGTAAAGTCCGTAATAAAAAGCAGTATGGTAAAAGGTGAAAAACAAATCATTCAGCAAACAATCAACGATGCAGTTAAAATAGATTCTGTCAAAGGAGTATCAATTATAACATCTGATGGGAAAATTTATCTCTCTTCAAAAGCAAGTGAAAAACTACAAAAAGAGAAAATCAAAAATTTAGTCAAATCCAATTCCGGCAGTGATTCTGAAAACTTTAACTTAAACAATAATATAAGAGGTAAGGAGTTCATTGAGGGACTAATCCCAATCAAAGCAGATGAAAGATGTATTGATTGTCACAGCAATGTTGAAAAAGGAAAGATAATGGCTTTTTTAAATTTAGAAATGTGGGCAAATTCGAAAATAAAGATGCTCAACGCAAACATAAGAAAAGATCTCATAAAATCATTCCTTCTTACCTTAGTTCTTGCTTCAATAATTTTCCTAATTTTAAGAAGAATTACAAAACCGCTGAAAGATATCTCAGAAACAGCAAAGAGGATATCGATGGGCGAAACAAATATAGAAATAGAATATAATTCAAAGGATGAGATAGGGATGTTGGCGCAAGCTTTCAGAGAATTGACAGAATATATAAAAAATGCCGCTAAATGTGTCAACGAATTGGCAAATGGCAAACTTAAAATTTCTGCAGTAATGAAAAGTGAAAAAGATGAGATGAATAAATCCTTCTTGAACCTTCAGAATACATTAAGAGAAGTTATAGATGATACTGAAGCAGTCATCAGAAGCGCAAAGGAAGGAAATCTTAAAAAGAGAGTTGATGTATCAAAGTATAAGGGAAGTTTCAGGAAACTTGCTGTAACTTCAAATGAACTTCTCGATTCTATTATAAAACCTATTGATGAATCAGCTGAAGTACTTGAAAAAATCGCAAACTATAACCTTGCCGTTAGAATGAAAAATGACTATGCTGGCGAATTCGCAAAAATAAAGGAATCGCTCAATAAAGCAGTTTCAAATCTTGATACAATTCTGTTACAGACAAAATGTTCGGCTGAACAGGTCCTTGAAGCTTCGAGACAGATTTCGGAAAGCAGTCAGGTGCTTGCAGGCGGAGCATATGAACAAACACAATCACAGGAGAATATTTCTAAAAACATCGAAGAAATGAAGGAAGTTACAAATAAAAACAGCAACTCAGCAAAGCATGCAATGGAAATCTCAGAAGATGCGAAAAAATTGACAGATGAAAGCATGAAGAAAATGAATATCTTATCTGAAGCAATATTGAAAACAAAGGAATCATCGGATGCGACAGGAAAGATTGTAAAGACAATCGATGAAATTGCCTTTCAAACAAACCTTCTTGCTCTCAATGCCTCTGTTGAAGCGGCAAGGGCAGGCGAAGCAGGAAAGGGATTCGCCGTTGTTGCAGAGGAAGTAAGAAATCTTGCTATCAAGAGTGCTGAAGCGGCAAGAAATTCGGCTGAACTTATCAAAGATTCAATAGAAAACGCTGAAAACGCAGTTCAAATCAATGACTCGGTAATTAACATAATGAATGAAACACTCGAACACATCAACAAAGCAAACAATGAAATAAAGCAAATAGCACAAGCATTGATAGAACAAAATGAAAGAGCAAACAACATCTTTTCCGAAGTTGACCAGCTCAACATAATAACTCAACAAAATGCCGCAAGCTCACAACAACTTGCAAGCGCATCACAAGAATTGGCAGGACAATCTGCTGAAGTAAAAGATATGATGGGCAACTTTATCCTAACTGAAAAAGGAAAAGTCAAAAAGAAAAAAGATCCAACTAAAATAGTCAAAGAAAATAATGTAGAAAATATAATTCCCTTCAATAGCTCTGAAGACGAAAAGATATTAGAATCTTTTTAAAAAATCTGTTTTTCTCCAATGATAATATAAATCTCTCTCTTGGAAGAGAAATTCTCAAATTTTCAAAAAATTAGAAACTCTATCAATAACTATATAGACATTTACTTAATAGCCCTATATACTTTATCTGAGACCTTCACATTTAAATTTCTAAATTCGATTATCAGCCATATGAATAAAAAAGGTATAAAAGGATTTACCATGATTGAGATAATAATTGTCGTGGTAATCATTGGTTTAGTTGCAGGTATTGCTATGTTTAACCTTATAAATATGCTTCCTAAATTTCGAGTCAACAATGCAGTAAGAACTCTTGCTTCGAACCTTCAATGGGCACGTCTTAAAGCTGTATCTGAAAACAACAATTTTATTGTTTATTTTTATTCTCCAGACGCAAATAACATTTATAGATATGAAATACTTGATGATGATGACAACGATGGCACAAAGGATCCTACAGAAACCCTTTATGATGCAGAAAGATACCATCTTCCATCAGGAATCAAATTTGGTAGAGCAAAGTCAGGGGTAAAAAGGACCACTTGCGGAGGCACAATAGACTCTGACGGCATTCACTTTACAGGAGACAAAGTAACATTCACGCCAACAGGAAGGCCCGACAAAAATGGGTCTGTATATTTAATCCCTGAGGATGACGATGAAGATCATGATCAAAAGACCATTCATTGGAGAGCCATCAGCGTAACAACGAATGGAAGAATAAAAACATGGATTTACGATGCTTCAGTTGAAAATTGCTCAAACGGACAGGGTCCCTGGAAATAGTCGATTAGCAGATAAAAAAACAACAGTCTTTTACTCACATTTTTATTCACCAATAGGAAAAATATATATTGCCGTAATTGATAATTTAATATGCAATATCACTATTGGTAAAGATTCTGAAAGACGTTTTATAAAATATTTTTCCTCTTTTCCCTTCGTCAGATTATCTTATTCAGCAAAACTAACAGCAGGATATTCTTCTGTCATCCTAAAATATCTTAAAAAAGGGAATGCGCCTCAATTCAAATCTCTATGCATTTTGAAAGCAACAGATTTTGAAATTGCTGTTTGGAAAGCTGTATTAAAGATTCCTTATGGAGAAACTACAACTTATCAGAGCATCGCAAAAAAATTAGGAAGCCCCTCATTGTCAAGAGCTGTTGGAAATGCCCTAGGGAAGAATCCCATTCCTTTAATCATTCCCTGCCATCGAATAATAAAATCAAATGGCGATTTGGGAGGTTTCACAGGAGGAAAGGAAATTAAAGAGAGACTCTTAACCTTGGAAAAAAAGACAAATCAAAAACTTTGAAAACAGATTATTTAGAAAATACATCAGTTTTATTCATAGCCCAGTTTGGCACTGCACTTTCTTTAAGCTCAATAATTGTATTGCTCCCTTTTTATATTTACTCAATAAGTAAATATTCTCTTTCAAAAACTATTTTATGGACCGGTTTGATTCTTTCCGCTTCCAATATTGGCGCCGCTATCTTTTCTCCGATTTGGGGAAAATTATCATCAAAAATCAACCCAAAAACCCTCTATCTCAGGGGGATTGTCTCTCACTCAATTGTCCTACTTCTAATTTCCTCTACCCAAAATCTACCTTTACTTTTACTATTTAGATTTATTCAAGGAATTATGGGTGGAATTTCTACAATAGGACTTATAATACTCAAATCATCTGTCTCACAAAAAGAGCTCTCTCCACAAATAGGGAAATTTCAATCTTCAATAACTTTAGGCCAACTTTTTGGTCCTCCAATAGGCGCTTATATTGCATACAAATTCAGCTATTTTTCGGCTTTTATCCTTGCATCATCAATAATGGCATTGGTATTTATTTTTACAGCAGTATTTTTAAACAACACAGGCAAAGAAATCTTTTCTGAAAATCCAAATAAAAAGATCAAATTACGCTACCTCGAGCTATGGTTTCTTTCCTTCTCAGCCACAATTCACACCGTATACCTTCCAGCAATTTTGCCAACCATTTTAAGCTCTTTCAATTACAGCAAAAATGATTCGGTAATTACAGCAGGAGTCATTGTTTTCATTTACGGCATTTCTTCCTTTTGCGGTGCATATCTGCTTCCTTCTTTACCGTCTGAGAGGAAAATATATAACTTCATTGTCCTATTTTCTGTATTGGCTTCACTCTTTCAACTTCTTCATCTCTTTGCTGAGAATGTATATTCCTTTACTACGATGCGTGTTGTGCAAACCTTTTTCGCTGCAGCAATAATGCCGCTTTGTCTCGGAATTGTCGCCAATAGATATACAGGCACTGATATAGGAATCCTAAACACTGCCCGTTTTACGGGAAATGCAGCGGCGCCTCTAATTTCAACATTTATTCTCTCATTTTTAGGGCTAAAGAGTGTTTTCCTCTTTCTTACCCTTTTGACACTTCTTCCACTAAATGTATTTATTCGTAAAAAACACTTTTACTTCTTGGATGATAAAGAAAGGAAGAGATTTTTCTAACTTAAAAAGTCCTACCGGCTGCTTTTATGAATGGTTTGAGGCCTTTCATCAACTCAGAAAAAGCGTTTGGATTGAGCGACTGTTGTCCATCGGAGAATGCCTCTTCAGGTTTTGGGTGCATTTCTATCAAAAGTCCATCTGCACCTGCGGCAATTGCAGCTTTTGCCATCGGAGGAACATACTCAACTAATCCGACACCGTGACTTGGATCGACAATAATGGGCAAATGTGATTTGCTTTTCATTACTGGAATACAACTTAAATCGAGAGTATTTCTTGTTTCTGTTTCAAATGTACGAATACCTCTTTCACAAAGGACAACTCTGCCGTTTCCCTCTGAAAGAATATACTCGGCTGACATTAAAAATTCAGTCATAGTCGTCATCATTCCCCGTTTCAGCAATATAGGTTTCTTGATTTTACCGAGTTTTTTTAATAGAGCAAAATTTTGTACATTTCTCGCTCCTACTTGAAGCATATCAGAATATTCAGCAACCATATCTACATCTGTTGTATCCATTATCTCAGTTACAAAAGGCAAACCCGTTTTTTCTCTCACTTTGGCTAAAATCTTTAATCCTTCTTCCTCTAATCCCTGAAAGCTATAGGGTGATGTGCGCGGTTTGAATGCTCCTCCTCTTAAAAGGGAAGCTCCTGCTTTTTTAGCAGCTTTTGCCGCAGATAGCATCTGGCCATAAGATTCTACCGAACATGGACCTGCAATTACAACAACCTTTTTTCCGCCTATTTTGACATTGCCAACCTTTATTATGGTATTTTCTGACTTGAATTCGCGACTTGCCAGTTTGTAAGGCTTAAGAATGGGCATTACAGATTCTACACCGGGCAAAGACTCAAGAGATTGTAGCCGCGCTTTGCCCCTCTCATCGCCCACTGCCGCTATTACTGTGCGCTCGACACCTACTATTTTATGTGTTTTATACCCAAAATCCCTTATCTTTTTGACAACTCTGTTGATATTTTCCTTCGTTGCCGACGGCTGCATTACAATTATCAACCTATATCCTCCCTATAACAATTTCTTCATTTTTATTGATAAAACCACTAAAATCAATTGTCAAGAAGTTAAAAAACTAAATAGTTATTGATTTAAAAGAAGATCAAAACAATATTTTTATTGATTTAGAATCCCATTTAATTTATTCTTCAAACCTTTTTAAATTAATCTCTTT
>RFHX01000065.1 GCA_003695725.1 Candidatus Schekmanbacteria bacterium | reverse complement strand
GTCTAAAAGACATTTTAAAAGATTTAAAAAGAGAAATAAATGACATTAATACAGTAATTGAAGATTCAAAGAAGCCGCCCGGTTTTTCTGTAAAGCCCATTATAGATGAAGAGGTAAGAAAATATCTTGAAAAATACAAAAATCATATCACTCGAGTGTCGTCCCTTGTATCCAAAATAATCGCAGGCAATGAATCATTTGATACTGCCTCAATAATCAACAGATATGCTGCCCATTTTGAAAATCTCCTAAAAGAATACAGTAATATAAAAAACTTCCTCAAAGAAGGCCGCAAGGAAAACTTTATGCGAGTTACGGCTATTTTTTGGGGGATGGTTGTTGTTTGGTGCACAATCATTGGAGCGTTTTTCATTTTCTTATACTATTTTCTGAAAAAAAATTCAGAAACGATGTCAAAAATCGAGATTAGCGAAGAGCGTTTCCGCTATATGGCAGAAAGCATTCAAGATGGAATTCTAATAATTGAAGAGGATAAGCCAGTTTATATCAATAACCGAATGTGTGAAATCCTCGGAAGAACAAAAGAAGAGATTTTAAAAACTAAAAAAGCAGAAGAATTTATCAGCGCCCAAGACAGAGAGAAAATGATTGAACTTAAAAGGGAAGCAATATCAAAATCACTGCCATATGTTGAAATTGAGTGCTGGAATGAAAGAAATGATGGCACACTGGCTTATGTCCAGCATCGATACAGCGCAAGAAAAACAGAAGAAGGCAAGACATACCGCTATATTGTTACAACAGACTTGACTGAAAAAAAGTTAGCTGAAGAAAGGATGGAGCATCTTGCCAAAATATTTGAAAGCTCTCTCAATGAAATCTACATACTCGATGCTGAAACCCTCAAATTCATAGAAGTCAACAAAGCGGCGAGAGACAATCTGGGATATTCTTTGGATGAATTGAGGGAAATGACTCCATTGGATTTAAAACCGGAAATGACTTGGGAAAAAATAAGAGAAATAACCAGAGAAGTCGATAGCGGAGAAAAGAAGTTGGTCAAATTTCAAGCGGTGCATACACGAAAAGATGGGAGTAAATATCCGGTAGAAATATATATCCAAAAAATACTATATGAATCAAAGCCATGTCATTTGTGTATGGTACTGGATATTTCAAGCCGCATTGAAGCAGAAGAAGAACAAAAGAGACTTCTTGAAGCAATAAACCAGTCTTGGGACATCATTATGATTACAGACAAGGAAGGCGTTATTACCTATGTCAACGATTCCTTTGAGCGGATAACAGGATATAAAAAAGAAGAAGCCATTGGGAGGACACCGGCATTTTTGAAAAGCGGTTTACAGGATGAAAATTTCTATAAGGAGTTATGGGCAACACTTTTAAAAGGCGAAACATGGAAAGGACGGCTCATAAACCGCAAAAAGGATGGCTCTCTTTATAACGAAGATGCAACTATTTCCCCTATAAAAGACACAAAAGGAAATAATATCAGCTATGTTGCTGTAATGAGAGATGTAAGCCGCGAAGTTGAAATGGAAGCCCAGCTTCTACAAGCACAAAAAATGGAAGCAATAGGCCGCTTAGCAGGAGGAATTGCACATGATTTTAACAATCTATTGGTTGGAATAATCGGCTATAGCGAACTTTTAAAGGAAACCCTGCCTTCGGAAATGGAAACCGCACAAAGGTATATAAATGAAATAGTAAAAGCAGGAGAAAGAGCATCTTCTCTCACAAAACAGCTTCTTGCCTTTGGCAGAAAACAGATATTTAGGCCTCAGATAATAGATGTCAACAACGCATTAAAAAATACTGAAATGATGTTAAAAAGAATTATAGGAGAGGATATCAAGGTTGAAATCAAAACGAATGAAAATATTAACCCAATAAAAGCTGACCCTGACCATATTTCCCAAATAATGCTAAACCTCGCAACCAATGCAAGAGATGCGATGCCCAATGGAGGAAAATTTATCATAGAAACCACCAATGTATATCTCGATGAATTCTTCGTAAAAAATCATAGGGGAGCAAAGGAAGGAGCATATGTTTTGATTACTGTTTCAGACAATGGTTGTGGAATGGATAAAGAAACTCTATCTCATGTCTTTGAGCCATTCTTTACAACAAAAGATGTTGATAAAGGCACCGGACTTGGTCTTTCCACCGTCTATGGAATTGTAAAGCAAAACAATGGGTATATCAGTGTGTACAGCGAAATTGGCAGAGGAACGACATTCAAAATTTACCTCCCTGTGGCTGAAGGAATGAAAAAGGAAGAAATCAGCGAACTTTTTTTAGACAAAATTCCCGAGGGTAATGAAACCATCCTTGTCGTAGAAGACGAAGAAGTGGTGAGAAAAATGACAAAAGAAATACTTGAACAGCTTGGCTACAAGGTATTGAGTGCCTCTAATGCAGATGAAGGATTGCTTATATTAAAAAACAGCAACGAAAATATAGACCTGCTTTTGACTGATATTGTAATGCCTGATATGCGTGGTGATATTCTTGCAAAAGAAATAAAAAAATTGAATTCAGGCATTAAAATAATGTTTATGTCAGGATATGCAGAAGCCATTATCGCAAAAGAAGACGGATTATTTGGAGATAATGTTGTAATTCAAAAGCCTTTTACTTCGCGAGAACTCGCAATAAAAATTAGAAAAGCCATAGAGGGCAGTTAATTTCAACGGCTTTTCTTTCTTCATATTTCAACCTTTTCATCAATAATCCTTCTTACATAGTCTCATTTGAATATTTCGAAACAATATTTTCCCTGTTGGCTTAAAACAAATAAGATTGTAGCATCTGCACTGAAAGGTAGAATACTAACTGAAAAGATGAGCTATTCTGCCCCTGCAAGTATCAGTAAAAATGGATAAAAAAAGTTTTTTTCAATCAAATGAATATTGATTATATCCTAAAAATGTCTTACAAAAATTTCTATAAAAATGAAAAAAAACGATTTCATAAATATAGGGAAGAGACAACCTCGCCTTGATGCCGCCCAAAAAGTAACTGGCAAAGCCAAATTTACAGATGATTATTCTCCTGCAGGAATGCTCTATGGGAAAATATTGAGAAGCCCTTATCCAAAAGCCAAAATTCTCAACATAGATACCAGTAAAGCTGCCAAAGTGAAGGGAGTAAAGGCAATTGTAACTTATGAAGACACAGCAGGAATAATGTTAGGTCCCGAACAAAATCTGCTTTGCAAAGATGAAGTCAAACACTTTGGAGAAGAAATAGCCGCAGTTGCTGCAGTTGATGAAGATACAGCAATCGAAGCATTGGAGCTAATAAAAGTGGAATTTGAACCGCAAATGCCAATCCTTTCCATTGATGAAGCACTCAGGAAAGGAGCGCCCCCCATTCATAACTTTATGGATGACAACATTGCTGATGAGGTAAAAATAAACTTTGACGACTGTGAAAAAGAATTTGCCGAAGCCGACTACATAAGAGAGGATGAATACACCACAGAAGCAACACATAATGCCTTTGCCGAACATCATTCAGTTATTGCAGATTTTACTCACAGCGGGAAACTACAAATCTGGCTTCCTGTCCAAACTGCACCGCTGATACAGAAAAGAATGTCTGAAAAACTTGGAATCAATGAAAGCGATGTCCGTGTGTTGAATCTGAATACAGGTGGCGCTTTCTCAGGACGAGGAGTTGCTCGCGCCCATCATTATCTCGCGGCCCTTTTATCCAAGAAATCATCGAAACCTGTAAAGATTCATTGCACTCCGGAAGAGGAGTTTTTAGTTTGCAGAAGCGGAGGAAAAAACAAATTCAGGTTCAAGACTGCTGTTATGAAGGACGGTACTATAAAAGCCGTTGAAGCAGAAGCCCTCTACGACTGCGGTGCATATATTGAAACTCAGTTCACAATGGCAAGATTCGTGGGACTGGGACTTCAAATGCTCTATAAGATGAACGCTTTTAAATACAATGCCAAGATTGTTTATACAAACAATATCCCCTACCTTTTTCATCATGGAGGAGGATTTGTGCCGGCACGCTTTGCATTTGGCACTCATCTTGACCTTGTGGCAGAAGACATTGGCATCGACCCTGCAGAAATTCGTCTTAAAAATGCTGTTTCAAAGGGATACAGGACCCTTAGCAAAAACTATTATGCAAGCTGTGGCTTGAAAGAATGTATAAAGAAAGTCTTGAAAAAATCCAGTTGGAAAAGAAAAAGAGGAAAACTGCCTCCATTTAGAGGAATTGGCATTGGCTGTGGTGTTATGAATTCCGGCGGAAAAGGTGTTTTCGACCATGATACTTCGGCTGCATTCATAAAAATCGGAGAAGACGGCAAAGTTTCCCTATTTACAGGACTTCCTGATATGGGACAGGGCTCTCACACTGTCCTTGCAATGATTGCGGCGGAAACACTTGGAATAAAAATAGAAGATATTACCGTAGTTTCAGGTGATAGCGATGTAACACCATTTGACATTGGGGCCTTCTCACAGCGTGGGACGCTTACAACAGGAAATGCTGTAAAAAATGCAGCGCTCGATGCAAAAAGGCAACTTTTAAAAACAGCGGCAAAAAATTTCAATGTGAAAGCTTCATCCATTGTATTTCGCAACAGGAAGGTTTATCCAAGAGGAGAAGAAGAAAAAGCACTGCCTTTTGAGGAAATCGTATTTGATACCTTGCACTCATCAGAAGGCAGATATGTAATGGGGCGAGGTTTTTTCAATCCTCCAACACAATCAGTTGACCCGATTACTTTTGAAGGTAATAACTGCCTCGCCTATTCTTTTGGGGCTCAGGTAGCTGAAGTTGAAGTCAATCCCGAAACAGGACAAGTAAAAGTGTTGAGAGTAACGGCCGCACATGATGTTGGCAGAGCATTAAATCCATTGGCAATAGAAGGACAGATTGACGGACAGGTATTCAGCGGAATGAGTCAAACCCTTTTTGAAGAGTGCAAGTTTGACTATGGACAAATCTTGAATCCTTCCCTTTTAAATTATAAACTTCCTCGTCCATTTGAAATCCCTGAAGTCGAGCACATTATTGTTGAAACAAATGACCCCTATGGACCCTTTGGTGCAAAGGAAGTTGGAGAAGGACCAATCGTTTGCGTGGCACAGGCAATAGCAAACGCAGTCAACAATGCCATAGGATATCCGATAAAAAGCCTTCCAATTACTCCTGAAAAGGTTCTTGAAGCAATTAGAAAAAAGATGACATAATAATCCAAATCTGTTATATCTACTAACCTATATTTCTTATTTTTTCTATTGGTCCTTCGCAATAAAACTGATTCGGCTTTTCTTTTCTTAGCTGAAAGGAGGGCTAAAATGTCTGAAAGAGGATTTTATAAGTCATCTCTCAAGTCTGTTGCTTTGATAGGGAACTATCTCCCTCGCCGATGTGGTATTGCAACATTTACTTCCGACTTGCTTAGGGGGTTATCATTAGAAGCTCCTGATACCTCTTTCTGGGCAATTGCCATGAACGACATTCCTGAAGGTTATCCCTATCCTTCTGAAGTGCGATTTGAGGTGCGGCAAAGAGAGCTTATAGACTATACTCTTGCTTCTGATTTTTTAAATATGAATAATGTTGACATTGTCAACCTTCAGCACGAATACGGAATCTTTGGAGGTGATTGTGGAAGCAATATTATCAACCTTCTTTCGAATCTCAGGATGCCCGTTGTTACAACACTTCACACTGTCCTCGAACAACCATCGGACGAGCAGAAAGAAGTTTTGATAAGCATTGCAAAATTATCAAACCGATTGGTTGTTATGAGTGAACATGCCAAAGAGATTCTTAAAAAAGTATTTGGCATTCCATATGAGAAAATAGTTATGATTCATCATGGTATTCCTGATGTTCCCTTTGTTGACCCCAATTATTACAAGGACCAGTTCGGTGTCGAAGGGAGAAGAGTTATCCTCACTTTCGGTCTTCTCTCTCCCAATAAGGGAATTGAATATATGATTGATGCTATGCCTGAAATCGTCAAACGATTTCCTGATTGTGTCTATATCATCCTTGGCGCTACACATCCCCATGTAAAGAAAGAACATGGAGAATCCTATAGAATATTTCTCCAAAGGAAAGCAAGAGAACTTGGTGTTGAAAATCATTTGATTTTTCATAATCGCTTCGTTGAACTGAAAGAGCTGTGTGAATTTTTGGGAGCGGCAGATATTTATGTTACTCCCTATCTCAATAAACAGCAGATAGTATCAGGCACACTTGCCTATTCGTTAGGAGCTGGTAAGGCAGTCATTTCGACACCTTATTGGTATGCGGAAGAAATGCTTGCCGACGGAAGAGGCAGGATTGTTTCATTCAGGGATTCAAAAGCGCTGGCAGAAAATGTAATAAATTTATTTTCAAATGAAGTTGAAAGACATTCTATGAGAAAACGTGCCTATATCTATTGCCGTAATATGATTTGGAAGGAGGTATCACGGAGATATCTCGATGTCTTTGAAGAAGTCAGAAGTGAAATGGAAGGAAAAGCAAAACCTGTGTTCAAAACCAAAACTCTCGAAAAAACACTTTTTGACCTTCCACAGCCAAAGTTGGATCATCTTCTGAGATTAACTGACGATGTGGGAATTCTTCAGCATGCAAAATACATTATCCCCGATAGATTTCATGGCTACTGCACCGATGATAATGCACGCGCACTGATTGCAGTATTGATGGCTCAAGAATTTGTTGCTGAAGAAGACCTCTTAATTGAATTGATGTGCAAATACCTTAGTTTCCTGCACTATGCCTTTAATGAAAAAAACGGCCGTTTTCGAAATTTTATGAATTATGAACGAAAATGGCTCGATGAGAAAGGTTCTGACGACAGCTACGCAAGGGCAATTTGGGCATTGGGTGCAACTGTTGGTTTATCTAAATTTGAAAACATAGCAGGATATGCCTTGACACTCTTTAAAAAATCTCTTTCTGCCGCTCTTGAATTCAAATATTACCATCCTATATCCTTTTCCATAATCGGAATTCAAGAATACCTCAAACGATTTGGAGGAGACAGCGAGGCGAGACGGGCAAGAGAACTTCTGGCAAGCAAATTGAAAGAACTCTACCATATTCATTCTTCCGATGACTGGCAGTGGGTTTCCGATAAAGTCACTTGGGGAAGCGGAAAGGTTGCTCAAGCGCTCATTATGGCAGGGCAATGGATTCCTGACAATGAAATGATGGAAATTGGATTAAAAATTTTAGAATGGCTAATGAAACACCAAACAGACAATGTGAATAAATATTTTGCTCCTGTAGGAAACAATGGATGGTTTGAAAAAAACAGTGTAAAAGCCCGTTTTGACCAACAACCAATTGAAGCTCTTTCAATGATAGAAGCATGTCGAGAAGCCTATAATGTAACAAGAGAAGAAAAATGGATAAGTTTTGCGCGGCTTTGCATAGAATGGTTTCTCGGAAGAAACGATGCAAATGCACCTCTTTACGATTATATTACAGGCGGCTGTTGTGATGGGTTGATGGCTTCGGGTATCAACCAAAACCAAGGGGCCGAATCAACACTTTGCTGGCTTATATCACTTTTCAATATGAGAAAGATGCTCAATCTTCAAATTAAAAGCAAAGCTGATGAGAAGGTGGAAGTTTTAACGCAGGCAGGATAAAATTGTTTAGAGGTAAAAAATGAATAAAAAACCCATAGTTTTAATCAGTTCATATCCACCAAGATTGTGCGGCATTGCCACTTTCGTAGAAGAAGCAAGAGAATTCATAGAAAAAGCGAACCCAGATAGGGAGGTTTTTGTAATTAGCCATACAGATGGACGCGGAAAAGGAGTTTTCCCGCTTATAGACATAAGCTCAAGGGATTGGTGGAAGCCAGTTGCAGATAAAATTGAAGAACTTGATCCTTATGCTGTACACCTCGAACATGAATATGGATTGTATGAATATATAGATGAAAGAGGAATTGGCGATGAAAACAAAGGGTTCTTAACATTACTTGAAGCAATAGAGAACTATCCAACAGTGGTAGAGCCACACACTGTTCATGGAAGATTGAGGGATCCTGAAGCAAATTTCATATATGAAATGTGCCGACTCAGCGACATTGTCTTATTTAAATGCCATTACCAGAAATGGCGGCTTGACTGGAATTTTAGCGGAAGAGGATGGGATACACCAAGGAATATAATGGTAGTCCCTCACGGGGCGCGTTCAGATAAACGTTGGGGACTTCATGAAATTGAAGGCATCAGAAAAGAGCTGGGATTCGATAAAACAACACTCACACAGCATATTGTTGGAATGATTGGCTGGATTCAAACCAATAAACGCTGGGACATTCTGCTTTCAATGTGGGAAGAAATTCATGAAGAAATTAAAAAGGCAAGCGGTATTGAATGGTCGCTTCTTGCCGCAGGTGCTATGCGCGATCCAAATCATAAAGGTGACTATGAAGAATGGAAAAGTGAAGTTCAATTCTTGGAAACAAAAGGCATAGCTCATTATCATGAATTCATACCTCGAGGTGAAATCTATTATAAGATGATGGCAACATGCGATTTTATCGTCCTGCCTTCAGTCGATGAAACCCAATCAGGCACTCTCGCAAGAATCATAGCACTCAATAAACCATACATTACGACAGCACCTCTTGAAGGTTTGACAGCTCAGACATTAGAAAGTGAAGGAGGTCTTCTTTTCACAACAAAAGAAATGCTTAAGAAAAAAGTCATTAGATTGGCACTCGATGAAAACCTTCGTCTCGAGCTTGGCAATAATCTAAAAAAATACCTTGAAGAAGTGGTGTGTTGGGAAAAAGTAGCTGAACAATACAATGAGGCATATGCTTTGGCAAATGAAGCCAAAAAACTCGGCAAGAAAATCGACCTTGGACTGGAGTTTTAAGATAAACTTAGATTTGCTGTTCTCATAGATAATTTTTCTCGTTTCCTGAATCTCTAAATGTTTTCTACATAAGGTAAAAGGATTATGGAAAAGAAAGAATTGTTTACAAGATACTCAAGGAATCCTTTGCTAAATGTCAAAGACCTGCCTTATAAAGCCAACTCTCTATTCAATACAGGTGCTACAAAATTTAATGATACGACGCTTCTTCTAATGAGAGTAGAAGATAGGAGAGGAATATCACACTTGACTAAAGCTGTAAGCAGTGATGGAATAACAAATTGGAAATGCGATGAAAAGCCAACACTAATGCCACAACCTGACCGTCATCCTGAAGAATTTTGGGGAATAGAAGACCCAAGAATAAGCTATCTTTCTGAAATTAGAAAATGGGCTGTTGCATATACATCATTTTCTAAAGCAGGGCCATTGGTATCAATTGCTCTTACAGATGATTTTATAACTTTTGAACGGATTGGCATTGTACTACCCCCTGAAAACAAAGATGCCGCAATTTTTCCTGAAAAGGTAAATGGGCAATGGGCAATGCTTCACAGGCCTGTTTCAACATTTCCCGGCACAGGAGCGCATATATGGATTGCATTCTCAGACGACCTCATACACTGGGGAAAACACAAATTATTGCTCAAAGCAAGAGAAGGCAGTTGGTGGGATGCGGAAAAAATCGGAGCCTCAACACCACCGCTTAAAACCGATGAAGGATGGCTCATACTTTATCATGGCGTAAAAAGGACTGTAAGTGGATGCATCTATAGATTGGGGTTGGCACTTCTTGACCTTGACGATCCTTGCAAAGTAATTTCAAGAGGTGATGAATGGATTTTTTCACCTGAAGAAGAATATGAAATGATAGGAGATGTAGATAAAGTCGTGTTCCCCTGTGGATGGATTATAGAAGATAATGAAGTTAGGTTATACTATGGCTGCGCAGACAAAAGCATTTCAATGGCAACTGCAAAACTTTCAGAGCTATTGCAATGGGTAAAAAAATATGAAGGGAGGCAGTAGAAAAAAATGCGAATCGCAATGCTTTCTCCAATAGCATGGAGGACACCACCGCGCCACTATGGTCCATGGGAGAATGTTGTCTCATTAATTACAGAAGGTCTTGTAAAAAAGGGAATTGATGTAACCCTATTTGCCACAGCAGATTCAATTACATCAGCTAAACTTGTAAGCGTTGCTCCTCATGGATATGAGGATGACAAAACTCTCTTGCCAAAAGTATGGGAATGTCTTCACATCTCAGAATGTTTTGAAAGAGGAGATGAATTCGATATAATCCATAATCACTTTGATTTCCTTCCTTTGACATATACAGCAATGACATCCACACCTGTTGTAACAACAATTCATGGTTTCTCGTCTCCAAAAATTTTGCCTGTATATAAGAAGTACAATGGTAAAGTATATTATGTTTCCATCAGCAATTCGGACAGAGCGGACGAGCTTGATTATATTGCAACAGTACATCATGGCATCGATTTGAATCAATTCACTTTCAATGAGAAAGGAGGCGACTATCTTCTCTTTTTTGGCAGGATTCATAATGAGAAAGGAACTTATGAATGCATAGAAATTGCAAAAAAGACAAAAAGAAAATTGATTATTGCCGGAATCATTCAGGACCAAAAATATTTCGATGAAAAGGTTGCTCCTTTCATAGACGGAGAACAAATCGTTTATGTGGGAAGCGCAGGACCAAAGAAAAGAGATGAATTGTTGGGCGGTGCTTATGCACTTTTGCACCCAATCAACTTCGACGAGCCCTTTGGACTTTCTGTAATAGAATCTATGGCATGCGGCACACCTGTTATCGCAAAGAATAGAGGCAGTATGCCTGAAGTTATCGATAAGGAAAAAACAGGTTTTTTAGTTGAAAGCATAGATGATGCAATAAAAAAAGTTGATGAAATTAAAAATATCTCGCGCATTGAATGCCGCAGGTGGGTTGAAAAGAATTTCTCAGTTGAAAGAATGGTAAATGATTATATCAAAGTTTATGAAGAAATCCTCTCCATCGAGAAGGCAAAATCTACAAAAGTAAAACGAATATAGAAAATGAAAGTAAAAAAAGATTTAGTAAAAAGGTATGAAGGGAATCCTATTTTAACAAAGAAGGATATTCCCTATCCTGTCGAAACAGTCCATAATGCCGCTGTCATCAAAAAAGATGGCAAATATATAATGCTTTTCCGCTCTCATCTGAGAAATGGGCGCTCAATAATTGGCAAGGCAGAAAGTGAAGATGGATTCAATTTTCAAGCCGATGACAAACCCTTTCTTACTCCTTCGAAAGAAGAACCTTTTTCAGTTTATGAAGAATACGGTGTGGAAGACCCTCGCCTTTGTGAAATCGAGGGAATTTATTACATTACATACAGCGCCTATTCAAGACATGGCGTAAGAATCGGATTAGCCAAAACAGAAGATTTCAACAATATTGAAAGAATTGCTTTTATAACAGAATGCGATTACAGGAATGTTGTTTTATTTCCTGAAAAAATTGACGGACTCTATTACCGTCTTGATAGACCACATTCAGAAATATCGCCATGGTCGATTTGGATTTCTTCTTCGCCTGACCTCATTCACTGGGGCAATTCTGAAATCATCATCAAGCCGCAGAATTATCATTGGGACGAAATGAAAGTAGGTCCCGGTGCAACACCTATAAGGACTGACAAGGGATGGTTAAATATATTTCATGGCGTATTCAAAACTATGGACGGTTCAATATATCGCTTAGGAGTTGCTCTTCATGAGCTTGAAAATCCCGGTAAAATTATTGGAGTTGCCGATGATTGGATTCTACAACCGGAAGATTCGTGGGAAATTACTGGCTATGTTCACAATGTTGTTTTTTCTTGCGGTGCAGTGCCCGAAGATGACGGTACATTGAAGCTTTATTGGGGCGGTGCTGACACCGTTATGTGTGTTGGCACGGCAATAGTTGAAGAACTTGTTGAATTATGCCTTAAAAAAAAGAGGAATCCACTTTGAAAACTTGAATAAAAAAACTAAATGTTCTAATTTTTTTCTGTTTTTGCCTTGAGTTTTTTGCAAACATTTTCTTTTTTTAGGAGATTCCAATGAAGAAAAGATGCCCATACAGTCATCTATTAACAAGAAGGTCCTTTTTAAAATCAACCGTCGCTGCAGCTGCAATAACGGGAATCAATCCGACTTTTTTATTTGCTGATGAAGGGAAAAAATCTGTCGCCAAATCCATAGTTGCAGTAGTCGAGGACAAAAAAGCAATTACTGATAATTTTTCAATCGATGCAAAACTGGCAAGGGCAATGGTTGATGAAGCAATAAAGAGAATAACAAATACTAAAAGCATATCCGAAGCTTGGGTCAAAATTTTTCCAAATTTAAAAGAGAATGAAGTCATTGGTATAAAGCCGAATTGTGTTAATTGGCGAATTCCTTCTCACCCTGAAGTAGTCTATTCCATAGCAGACAGTATGGCTGAAGCAGGTATAAAAAAGGAAAATATTCTCATTTGGGACAATGTGGAAGGATTTTTGGAGAAATCAGGATATAAGATAAACAAAGGGAAAGAAGGATATAAATGTTATGGCACATTCATAGGTAAAGGAGCTGAAAATATTGGTCTTGACCCGGAAGCAAAGGTATTCATCAAATCTGAAAACTTCGAGCGAACACACAGCAAAATTCTTTCTCAACATATTGACTACTTGATCAATGTTCCTGTCCTAAAATCTGCTGATTCCCCGGGAGTTACGGGAGTAACTCTTTCTTTGAAAAATATGTATGGCACCATAAGTATTGCCGAGCAGGCATCTGTGGGACTATACCCTCCTGATATGCCCGAAGCATTTGACAAGATGCACCGTCATCACTGCAACCCGCAAATTGCCGAAGTCAATGCAAGCGAACATCTAATGAAGAAAACAAAATTAGTAGTAATCGATGCCCTTGCAGGTGTTTTCAATGGAGCTCCATCTTCACCCCCGCAGGGAGTAAGCCACAAAATAGTAATGAGTACAGACAGGGTTGCGGCAGACATCGTAGGAATGGGAATAATAAATGAAAAAAGAAGGGAAATGAAAATTCCTGAAGTTTCCCATGAAGCGGCTGGTCACATCTGGTCAGCAGAGAAGATGGGACTCGGCACAACGAATGCTGAAATAATCTAAAAAATGGCATAAACACCATCTTCAGCAAATTTTTTTCCACAATAAAATGATGATCTTTTATCATCAAAGAATTTATGCTCTATCATTCTGCCTGATATGTTAAACTCTACACTATCGCTTTTGAGGCACTAATGAAAATTATTGAAGAATTCATAGAAAAGGAATCATCAAGTGGTATTTTATTAATGTTTGCAACTGTGGTTGCTCTCATCTTCAGCAATTCATTCTTATTGTACTACTATGAATCATTTTTACATCTTCCCATAGAAATAGGAATAGGAGCATTGCATTTGAATAAATCTCTGCATCATTGGGTTAACGATGGATTAATGGCTGTTTTCTTCTTATTGATTGGGCTTGAAGTAAAAAGGGAAATATTGGAAGGACACCTCTCATCTTTAAGACAAGCTGCTCTGCCGGGCATCGCTGCCATTGGAGGAATGGTGATTCCAGCTTTAATCTATCTGATATTAAACCAAAACAATCCGTTAGCTACTAAGGGATGGGCTATTCCAACAGCAACAGATATTGCATTTGCTCTTGGAATTCTTTCTCTTTTGGGGAAAAGAGTTCCAATTTCTCTTAAAGTATTTCTGACAGCACTGGCTATTATCGATGATTTGGGCGCTATTGTCATCATTGCCATTTTTTATACAACGAATTTATCTATGCTATCATTAGCCCTTGCAATGAGTTTTTTAGTAATCTTGATTTTATTCAATACTTTTGGAATAAAGAGAAAATCTTTTTATTTGATTGCAGGCATTCTATTGTGGTTAAGTGTCCTGAAATCAGGTGTCCATGCTACACTGGCGGGAGTTCTGCTGGCATTTACAATACCGCTGAATGTGACAGATAAAAATCAAGAGCAGGCATCACCGCTCAAAGAGCTTGAACAGAGCCTGCATTTTGTCGTCGCCTTTCTGATACTTCCGCTATTTGCCTTTGTCAATGCAGGAGTTAATTTCACAGAAATATCCTTCAATCAGATGTTAGAAACTGTCCCTTTAGGAATTTTGGCAGGACTATTTTTGGGAAAACAGATAGGGGTATTTGGCTTTAGTTGGATAACAATAAAACTCAAATTGGCAAAATTACCGGATAACAGCAACTGGAGACAGTTTTATGGAGTTTCAGTATTTACAGGTATCGGCTTTACTATGAGCTTATTCATTTCCACTCTTGCCTTCAGTGACACTAGTATCTTTCAGTACACAGACAAGCTTGCAATAATAGGTGCCTCTTTTATTTCCGGAATTGTAGGTTATGTAATATTAAAAAAAGGATAGAGCTCTTACTACCATCTTAGTAAATTTCATTGTATTGTCCCTAATAT
>RFHX01000064.1 GCA_003695725.1 Candidatus Schekmanbacteria bacterium | reverse complement strand
GCACTTGACCGCTGTTCCGCTGCGCTCCATAGCGGCAGGTGAGCTTTGTCGTTAGACTTCTATTCTTAGAGACGTATTATGATGTTTAAAGAGTTAATAGATAAATATGATTGGGATGAGGTTTGCACTGCTTTTCTACAGTTATATCCAGACCAGAAAAAGAATATTGAAGGATATAAACAGGTCTTTAGAGAATTGAAGATGCTTAAACCAATAGTGACTAAAATGCGGATTATCATTAAGGATGTCTTTGATGATTACGATAAAAAGTACTATGTCCATGTTTTTGGCAAGAATGGTATTTTAAATAAGGAAAGTAATCCAGAACAATTTAAAGATGATAATCTTGGCAATCAAGAAGTTTCTTATGGCATTGAATTGACAGATTGGGCTGAGTGGCTTGCTATGGAGATTGAAACTGAATCTCTTGCAAGATATTCTGAATTAGATATTATAGGGCACTGTCTTTGGGAGATGACTTTCTATGGGTTTTCGCAAGAAGAGATAAGAAAGCAATCGGCACAATTAGTAAAAGAAATAAGAAAGGCTACGGGAAGGTTGCCTTTATCTACAGAAACTGGTAAAAATTAAAAGTGAAATTGATTATTGAGAGGCATGCTTATGAAAATCAAAAAGAGAGTAAATCGTTTTTATGACACTGCCAGATATGGATGTCCACAGATTCGAGTATATCACAGAAAAGGATATGGTAAAAAAAGTCCAAGGTATCTTTTAAAGTGTGGATGTTGTGAAGAAAAGGTAGAAATATATTATGATAATGAGGCGCTGGAAATTAATGGTGTTAATGGCTCAATTGATGACTGGCGCGATATTCTCCTGCCCCTCTTATTGATAGAGAAGAAAGGGGACAAGTTTGTTGATAAAAAGGTTTAGGACTAAAGAATGCTTTTGAGTAGAAGGCCAATAGAGAAAAGGAAAAAATTTAAAACACACCAAGGAGCATGGCTATAGTTGTATTTTGAAATAATTGAAAGAATAGAAAATATAGAAACCATTGCTGTCAGTAAATCAATCCGTCAATTAAAAAGACTTGAGAGAATCTATGGCAAAGGCAGATGGCGAAAACTTAAAGGAACTGCTAAAATAAAATTAAAGAGTGGTCAGATTTACATAGCAGAAATCCATTGGTATGAAGCACATGGAATTGGGAAGAAGGAATTTAAAATTAAAAAAATTTTGAAGGAACTATAATGAGCAAGTTTGTATTGTGTATAGAAAATAAGGACTATCCATCTTCCTTAGAGAAGTGGAAGATTTATCCTGCTGTTAAAGAAAACGAAGTGGAGGGATATATTAGAATTATAGATGAAAGCGGAGAAGATTATTTATATCCTGAAGAATATTTTGTAACAATAGAAGTTCCTTCTGGTGCGAAAGAGAAAATAGAGAAAGAATATATAAAAACTTGAACGCTAACACCTATAAGGCCTCCGTTTGTCAAGTCGAAGCAATTGCGGAGATCGGTAACGGAATAAAAAACCGCTCCCGGGGAAATATTAGATAAATCCATTTCCTTAATGTAGTCTTAAGGTTCTTCTTTTGTTCCGTCTTGATTTCCTCTGCGGCGTCAGAATATGTATTCTGCACCAAATTTAATCGTATCGATCACCTATAGTGTCCTTGCATGAAGATCCACCCCACAGTAAAATTCGTGCTGATTTGTATAAAATCTCATAAAGCCTCCTTTTGAGAGTTTTTTTGTTAAAACATCATACACCTTTGTTGTATAATTTTAAGAAAGACTTAATTAGTATCATTTAGCTCCACCTGACCACCAATCCGCTGCGCCCTTCGGGCTTGCGTCTTGTCGGCAAGTGACCCTTGTCGTTAGGTTATCAGATGGATTCTATTCTTTTGTCTGCCCATATCTTTCATAAGAGGCATTATTTTTGGGCATATCGCACTTAAGCAAATTCAGAAAAGCAAGCAGAGAGGAAAAATAGCAGTCCTTTTTTCAATCACTTTCGGCTATTTTGTGATTGTAGCAACTTTACTTTCATTGTTAACGACAAACTTTGTTGCTCACTGATTCAAAAATCAGTCTAACCCCTGTAAGGCCTCCCTATGTCAAAATAAACACTCCCTGTAAGACATTTATAATCTTCTCCCTTAATGTGGTCTTAACCTGACAGTTTCATTCTTAATGGCAAAAAATTACAAAGTCCTGTATAATGGTTGAGAGTATTTCCACAAAAAGAAAGGAGGGTTTATGGAAGGGATAATCTCCACAGTCACCGGTTATCTGGCGGTTTATGGGGTGAGGGTAATCGGCTCCGTTGCCATCTTCATTGTAGGTAAATGGGTATCCGGTATTCTTCGAAAACTGATAAAGAAGGCGATGGAGAAGGCAAAGGTGGATCCTACCCTGATTACCTTTATCGGAAACCTCTCCTATATGCTCCTTCTTACGTTCGTCATCCTGGCGGCGCTTAGTAACCTCGGGGTGAATACAACATCCTTTATTGCGGTACTTGGTGCGGCAGGTCTTGCTGTTGGGCTTGCCCTTCAGAGTTCTCTTTCAAACTTTGGTGCCGGTGTGCTACTCATACTGCTTGGGCATTTCAAGGTGGGTGATTATGTGGAGGCTGGCGGTGTGGCGGGCACGGTTGAGGCGGTGCGTATATTTAACACTGTATTGAAAACCCCTGACAACAGGGTTATTATAGTTCCCAACTCAAACATCATAGGTGGCAATATCATAAACTACTCTGCCAAGGAGACCAGACGAATCGAGATAACCGTGGGTGTGGGATATGATGACGATCTGAAGGCGGTCAAGGAGGAACTGAAGAAGATAATCGGCGAAGACGAGAGGATACTTAAAGACCCTGAGCCGCTTGTGGCGGTGAGTGAACTTGCCGACAGCAGTGTGAACTT
>RFHX01000063.1 GCA_003695725.1 Candidatus Schekmanbacteria bacterium | reverse complement strand
GGATATAATAGATTTTCTATGCCCGACAAGAAATAAGGGAAATTTTACGTCAAGCCACAGAGATACAATGATAAAATTCTTCTCTTTTCTATAATTGCTGTTCTTCTATTGTGGTTGATTTTATTAAATCCTCTGAATAAAAAAAAGAAGGATACTCAGGTCAAAAAAGAACCTGTAAAAGTGCTAATTGCTCAAAATATTGATATTGAAGAAAAACTCTCTGAAAAATAAATCAACCTTTCCTTGACGCAACTGAATAAAAGGTATGACCATTTCTATAAAGAAGAAAAACTATATTTTCATATTTCTCGAGAAAGTCTATTGTTTTATCAAATTCCTCTAAATTTCTTATGTCTCTTCCATTTATCCACATCACTATGTCGCCTTCATTTATTCCTGCTCGATAAGCCACACTTCCCCTGTCAACTGTTTTTACAAAGACTCCCTCTATCTTTCTTTCTTTTTCAGGAAAATATCCATTAGGTATCTCTTCCACTTCAATTCCCAATAAATTTGTCAAGTCGGCAGAGGAGCGCACAATAAATCTTCTTGATATCTTTTCAGGAACAACTTGAATCGTTTTCAAAGATCCATTGCGGTAAATCTGAACTTCCGAAGGAGAATCAGGGGCTGATTTTTCAACTTGAAAAAAAAGTTGTCTGCATGAAGTTACTTCCTTACCATTGAATGCAAAAATCACATCACCAGTCTTTATACCTGCTCTGTTTGCAGGACTCCCCAATACAACATCGCCAACCAACACACCCTTCCTTCCCTTTATTCCAAAACTTTTTGACATCAATTTATCCAAGGGTTGAATTCTTATCCCCAACCATGACCTGTCTATCGAATTTTCCGGAACAATCTTTTCCAATACTCTTTTTACTCTGTCCACAGGAATTGCAAAGCCTATACCTGTTCCGTTTGCAATAATCGCTGTGTTTATTCCAACTACCTCACCATAAATATTGAATAAAGGACCTCCACTGTTGCCAGGATTTATGGCAGCATCTGTCTGAATGAATGTATGGACGGGGTCAATGCCTATTATTCGACCTTTTGCACTCACAATCCCTGCTGTAATCGAATGGCTCAAACCATAAGGATTGCCAATTGCCACAACCCATTCACCTACATTCAACAGGTTGGAACTGCCAAGAGGAACATAATTTATCTTTTTTGTAACATCAATCTTCAGCAGTGCAATGTCATTGTCAACATCTCGTCCAATAATGCGGGCTTCATATTCCTCTTTATTCCAAAATGTTACATTGATCTTGGTGGCACCCTTGATTACATGATTGTTAGTCAGAATATAGCCATCGGGATTTATAACAAAACCTGACCCCAAGTTGACCCTTCGATAATATTTGCTTCTATCTTTCTTATTGAAATTCTCTAAAAGGTCATCAAAGGGAATTCCTTCTTCTTCTTCTGATTTCAAAAAGTTATGGTATGAATCATCTTCCTTGCTGAGAAAAACAGTATTTATATTCACCACTGCTTTATAAAAATTATTCACGAGAGGAACAAAGGAAAGAGGTACTTTATTTTCATCCAATTTGACGAGAGATTTTGGATTATTGAGTTCAAGCCATATCTTTTCCCTGTTTTTTTTGCCATACAAATCACCTTGCACACCATTCCACAATATGAAGCCAAAGAGCAACAAGGAAAGTATCTTCAAGAAAATAATATTCCTTTTCATATCAATATTGCGATAGTTTAGTTATACAATCATTTCATTTTTCGTTTTTTCTCAATATCCTCTTGTGGATTTTCTTTCATAGAACAAAAAACCCCACACATAGTGCACACATCAGGAGATTGGGGCATCGATGATTTTCTCATATTTGATGCTTTTTCCGGATCAATTGACAGCTCAATCTGCTTATCCCAATCAAGCCGTTTCCTTGCTGCAGCCATTTGGTTATCGCGCTCAATAGCACCTTTTTTGCCTTTTGCTATATCTGCTGCATGAGCAGCTATCCTCGCCACAATTACAGCTTCTTTCACATCTTCTACAGTTGGCAGTCGAAGATGCTCAGAAGGTGTCACATAGCATAGAAAATCTGCCCCATACATACCTGCATAAGCTCCGCCTATTGCAGATGTAATATGGTCATAACCCGGCGCTATATCAGTAACAAGCGGGCCCAATACATAGAAAGGAGCACCATTGCACATCTTTTTCTGAAGTTTGATATTTGTTTCAATTTGGTCAAGGGGAACATGTCCCGGACCTTCAATCATAACCTGTACACCTTCCTCAAAGGCTTCCTTTGCCAATTCTCCAAGATGAACCAATTCCTGCACTTGCGGCCTATCCGTTGCATCTGCCAAACATCCGGGTCTCAAGCCATCACCCAAGCTTATTGCGGCATCATATTTCTTTAAAAGTTCAACGAGACGGCTATAATCTTCATAGAAAGGATTTTCTCTTTCATTATGTGTCATCCATTTTGCGAGTATAGAACCACCTCGACTTACGATACCTGTTATCCTTCCGCTTGTTTTTAGAGATTCAAGAGTACGCAGTGTTATGCCACAGTGAATCGTGACAAAATCAACTCCTTCTTTTAACTGTTCTTCTACAGCACGGAAAAAATCTTCTTTTGTTATATCCTTTATGGATTTTTCGCTATTGAAAGCATCAACTGCTGCAAGGTATATAGGAACTGTCCCCACCATTACATTGCTTTCTGCAATAACTCTTTTTAAAGTCTTGCGTGCATTTTTCCCGGTACTCAAGTCCATTATGGAGTCCGCTCCAGCAGATATGGCTACTTTGACCTTCTTGATTTCATCATCGATCTTTTCTCGTTCAGGAGATGTTCCTATGTTTGCGTTTACTTTAGTAAACAATCCCTCCCCTACTCCCCTTGGTTCAATCTTCTTTTTTCTTTTGCTGTTGTAAGGAATAATTACCTTGCCTTCGATGATCTTTGCAGCAATCTCCTCCGGGGATACCCCTTCGTATAGAGACACCGACTTTACACTATCAGTAATTATCCCCTTTTTTTTTTTTTTTATAAGTGTTTGCATTTTCCTAAAGAATCCTTCTCCTGTATTATTGAATTAAAGTTTCACTACTTTTCTTTCATAGCATTTTTAAACAAATATGTCTCAGAATATCTTTTTACTTTCGACCGATATCTTTATTAGTATTTTTTAATTAAAAAAATAAGCCTTTGGTCACCTCAAGCATTTTTGTATCTTTAAAATTTTTTGAGCTGAATCTACTGCGCTTTTGCCAAAAACCCTTACCATTGCTTCCTTTCCTATTCCGCCTCTGTCAAAAATTACATCAGGCATTACCGATGTTTTCGATAAGACAGCTTGTACTCCCCAATCAAGACTTTGGCCTTCCTTCTTTTTAAACGATAGTGGTTCATCTTTTCTACTAAATTCCATTACTTTCAAGCCTGCTTTTCTACAAGCTGAAATTATAGAAGGTGAATATTTTATATTTATGGCACCGAAGATTGTTTTATCAAATTTTCTAGCAGCCAACAAAACTCTTGCCATATGACTCGATGCCCCTAACCTTGGAGAGGAATGAGTATAAATCTTGTCATTTATCTTAAAAATGCGTCCCGGAAATGCTGCAATGTCATCGACTTTCTCAGCATTTCTTTTTGCTGAAACTATATTCATCTGAACTTCTGCTACCAAATCTCCTACAGAATTTTCTGCTAAAAGGTTGTATGCTTTTTTTGCATCCTCTATTGCTTCGTAAGACATTGCTTCATCTACAACCCAGGAATTTGTATCAGGAGAACTTTGCCCCTTTCCTATATCCTCTGCATTTTTGAGTGAACTCTCTATGATTTTCTTTGCATTTGAAATGGCATCTTTAAGAGAATAGTTGATTGCAAGATAAGATGCTATGATGGCAGAAAAAGCGCATCCTATTCCATGAGTATTCTTCGTATCGATTCGTGTCCCTTCATAAAGAGTATATTTTTTTCCATCATAAAGTAGATCCAGTGGCAGACCCTTCAAATGTCCCCCTTTGATAAGGACATTTCTTGCTCCCATTCTGTAAATTTTTTTAGCCGCAACTTTCATATCAGTAAGATTTCCTATTTTCATACCTGCAAGAAGACCAGCTTCCTCTATGTTTGGAGTAATTACGAGAGATAGAGGAATAAGAGATGAAATGAGGCTTTGAACGGCATTCTTTTTTAACAGAGTATTGCCGCTCTTTGAGATTGTTACAGGATCAATAACTAAATTCTTGACTTTATACCTTTTAAGTTTCTTTGCAATAATTTCAATCACTGATGATGAATAGAGCATACCTGTTTTCACTGCATCAAATTTTATGTCTGAAAGGACTGCATCAAGTTGGTCATTTACGATATCATCAGGCAAAGCAAAAATGCTTCTTATTCCAGTTGTATTCTGTGATGTAATAGCCGTTATTACAGTAGCTGCATATCCACCTAAAGAATTTACAGCCCTTTGGTCTGCTTGTATTCCTGCGCCTCCGCACGAATCTGAGCCCGCTATTGTCAGTACTTTGAACATTGCCCGATAATCCTTCTTAGTCTTTTAGCTGATTCATACGGGGCATCTGCTTGCTGAATGGCACGAATAACTGATACTGCATCAGCCCCTGCTTTGATAACCTTATCACAATTACTTTCTTCAATGCCGCCTATAGCAGTCAAATGAATATTAACTCTATCTTTGACCTTTTTTATTTCCTCCAAACCCAAGGGTAATAGAATTCCTTTCTTTGACGGAGTTTCATAAATAGGGCCTAATGAAACATAATCTGCATCCTTCTGTTTAGCTTCAATTACCTCACCAATGCTGTGGCAGGATATTCCTACAAACAGTGAAAATCTTTTTGCTATCTCTACGGCTTTATCCAATGGGATAGACTTCCAGCCAAGATGAACTCCATCTGCCCCTGCTGAAACAGCGGCATCTATTCTGTCGTTGACTATAATCTTTGCTCTATCTTTGACAACTTCTCTAACCTGAAGAACCATCTCATATATTTCTTTTGCACTCAAATCATTTTCTCTGATTTGAACGGCATCAACACCTCCCTCAACTGCCTCACTTATAATTTCAAGCAAACCATTATTCACTGATTTCCTGTCTGTGACCAAGCAGAGTCTAAACAAGGGAACAGTCATTTCTGTCAATCCTGTCCAATGATGTCTGTAATCGGGCTCGATGCTGTTGCGTATAGTTTCTTTGGTATTCTTCCTGCAAGATAAGCAAGACGTCCTGCTTTAACAGCATATTTCATAGCTTCAGCCATAAGCAGAGGTTTTTTTGCTCCAGCTATTCCGGTATTCATCAATACACCATCACATCCCAATTCCATAGCAATTGCCGCATCTGAAGCTGTACCCACACCTGCATCAACAATTACTGGCACTTTTACCGTCTCAAGAATGATTTTTATATTGTAGGGATTTCTAATCCCAAGCCCTGAACCTATGGGAGCACCTAAAGGCATTACAGCGGCTGCTCCTGCATCTTCAAGTTTTTTTGCCATTATGGGATCATCATTTGTATAAGGCAAAACAATGAACCCCTCTTTAACCAAAGTTTTGGTTGCAGACAAAAGCGCTTCATTATCAGGAAAAAGCGTCTTTTCATCACCGATGACTTCGAGCTTAACCATATCTGACAATCCTGCCTCCCTTGCAAGGCGTGCAGTTCGCACTGCGTCTTCTTCTGTATAACAGCCTGCTGTATTAGGCAGTATCGTATATTTTTCCCTGTCTATATAATCGAGCAAGGATTCCTTTGATGGGTCATCAAGATTTACCCTTCTAACTGCAACGGTAACAATCTCTGCACCTGATATTTCAAGAGCCTGCTTTGTTTCTTCAAAGCTCGAATATTTTCCTGTACCAACAAATAGTCGTGATTTAAACTTTTTGTTTCCTAACACCAAAACATCTTCTTCCATCATAATCTCCTTATTAAAAATGTTGTTTATGCTCAACGGCAATTGTCATATACTTATCCACCACCGACAAAATGAATTATTTCAACGGTGTCCCCATCCTTCAACCTTACACTGTTATGATTTTCTTTTTTGACAACTTCCTTGTTCAATTCAACAGCCAAAGGACGGTCTGCCAACCCAAGAAGGTCAATTAGCTTCTTTATTGTAATCTCTTCTTCCAATTCCTTTTCTTTACCGTTAACCTTGATTTTTATCATTATGGCAACCGCCTTCCCAAAGAAAAAACCGAAAGCCAGCAAAAGGCTTTCGGTTTAAATATTCTATTATTATCCCATTTTCTCCCTTCGCTGGCATTACCCAGTTCAGGTTCAAAGGGTCATCCCTCTTTCGGGATTTCTCAGCCTTTTACAAGCTCCCCTGATGTACTGAATATTAACCTTCTGATAAGATTAGTCAAGGAAAAACATTCAAAGAAAAAAAGAAACAATTGGCTTTATCTCAATAAACTTTTATAATTGATAGAATCTAAAAGAAGGATTATCAAGAATGAGATTAGAAAAAAAAATAAATCCTGAAATCGACAATGAAGAGTTCTACAAAATTCTCAAATTCGGGAAAGAAGGGAAAGAAGGGCTGACCTCACAGTTGAAAAAGATCATCGAAGAAGAATCTAAATCTGCACTTGCTCTTTCTGAAATCCAAGGACTTTGGACATGCAAAAATGTAGTGGGCATCTCCAATAGCGGGATTGAGATCGAGGGAGGAATTTCTCTTTCTGAAATGACATTCAAAAATTTTATGTCTGAGATTTCACATATACTGATAGCCCTAATTACGATAGGTCCTGAATTGGAAAAAAGAAGTTCTCAACTCCAGACTGAGGGCGAATATACGAGAGCTTTAATCCTCGATGCTGCGGGCTCATCTATTGTGGAAAATGCGGCTGGAAAATTGAACCATATCATAGCTGAAAAATGCGGATTGACAGAAGTTGAATTCTCAAAAAGATTCAGCCCCGGTTATGGAACATTCAAATTGGAAGAACAAAGAAAAATAGCCAAAATAATTCCCTTTGAAAAAATAGGAGTAAGCTTGACCAAAAATTGTATGATGATTCCCCAAAAGAGCATAACCTTTTGTATCTATGCAGGCAAAGTAAAAGAAAAAATTCCTGATACCTGCGATATATGCAATCAAAAAGAATGCAGCTATAAAAAAAGATGAAAATTATCTGACGGTATATACAGAGAGTTGACCCAAATACCTCTTATCTCCCATCATCTCATAAAGCAGTTTTCAAACTACTGTTCAGAAGGAATGAACGAGCGAATTTGGCTGAGGCAGAATTTTAAACTTAAAAATTTTGATATAAGAAAAAGAAAAAGATAAAAAAAAGCGAAAGGCAGATGCCTTAAACTCCCAACAACAACTTTCGTTATATATGAAAAGAATCCAATCAAAAAAAGGGCTTCTGCCGTAAAACTAATGGCTGCTGCAAAATAAAAACCGGCAATAATAAATGCGCCTCCCGGGATAAGAAGTGAATAAAGGAGAAAGTTTTTTTCATTTTTGAACTTTTTTCCACAACTACTGCAGCTGTATGTAAGTATATTCAGTTTTTCAAAACAGGAAGGGCAAAGGTCAACTGCATTCTTCAGTCTCGGATTATCCAAACTTCTTGGCACTCGAAAAATAATGTTTCTCAATTCCCCCGAAATTTCATCCATATCAGATTTTTTTATTCCTTCATAAGAAAAGGAAATACCATCTCGACACTTGACTGTTATTTTCTTCAAAAAACTATTTGTACAAACGATGTCTTTAATGTAAGAATATTGAACCACCCTTATCCTGCTTGCAAAAAGATTCCCAGCACCTATTGAAATTTCAATTAGACGCCTGTCTGTAAAAACAAGAAGGACTCTTTTCAATGTATATGCATAACAGGTTGTAACAATAGCTTCCCAAAGTTTTACACCTCGTGTCGCTGAAACTGCAGATATAACTTTCTCATCCTTTTCAAGAATTCGGGTTACGACATTTGAAATGCGCATATAAGGGGGAAGAGAATTTTTTTCTTCCTTGTCAGCATACAATTCTTCTTCTTTTTCATCATCAGAATCTTTTCTTTCTTTATTATTTTTCACATAAAAATTATCATTCATTTTTATTCACCCCATATAATAATTAGTATTTTTATGAAATTCTTACAAATCTACTAATCGGTTTATGAAGTCTTCTCTTTAGAGAGGTAAAGAAGAGATTGATTCAACAAAAAAATAGATATGAATAATTACTTTCAAATCGATAGTAAGG
>RFHX01000062.1 GCA_003695725.1 Candidatus Schekmanbacteria bacterium | reverse complement strand
GTCTAAAATATCGACAGTACTAAAATATCTTATTGTTTACTATTTTGATTATGGAGTTATTTAAGTGATTAATCCTTTAAAGATGGCATCAAAGAAAATTTTATAAAAAATGTTGGGCTAGAATGTTCTGGAGAGAGACAAAGAATCTATTCTTATGATTGAGGTGAAGGATTTTTTCCACGCAAAGAAAAAATCATCTATTCTTTTTCGAGTTTGATAACTCTGTCTAATACCCTTTTATCTTGGACTTCGACAATGAGGAAATGTTTGAAATAACCGCCAAAGGTAAGCGCTCGTTTACCGAGATTTGCTCCTGCACCACCTGATATATAGAAATTTATCCCTTTGTATTTGAATTTGTCATAGTCATGGATATGTCCGCAAAAAACATAAACATTTTCATACTTTCGCAATATTGATATGAATCGGCTTACCTCCTTGCTGAAGTCTGTACTTAGGTGGCCAATGCTTGGAGGGATGTGCATAAAGATGAATTTGTTTTTTTTCTTGGCTTTTTTGAGCGCATAGTTTAGCCACCAGATTTGTTCATCAGACAACCCTTCTTTTCCTTCCGTTACATCATCGAGCACGATAAATCTGTTATTGCCGTAATCAAAGAGATAGTTTAGAGGTCCAAAAAGGTTCATAAAATATTTTTTCCCGTTACCACGCAAATCATGATTTCCCGCAACTGCAAGAAAAGGTATATTGAGACTGCCTGTTATATCTAAGAATTCGTTGTATTCCTCTTTTGTGCCATTTTTGACAAGGTCTCCAAGATGAATCACAAAAAGAGGTTTAGGATTCAATTCATCTATTTTGGATATTATCTTTTTATAAGCAGAGATATTTTCTCTGCTATCTCCCAATACTACAAAGGAGAACGATTTTTCTGTTTTTTGATTTTCAATTTCTTTGATAGATTGGAGATTTAGATTTAGTCCCTTCCATTCCTTTGGCATTGAGGAGCAGCTTTGAAGAAAAATCGACAGGAGAATTAAGGATAGAAGAGTCGGCAAAGTTTTTTTCATATTTTCCTCTTTTCTTAAAAGTGGATCTATTTTACTGATAAAATGAATTTTAAATTCTTTCAAGGTGTAATTGGAAATGTTTTCTGATAAATAGGAAAAATGAGGAGACCCATACATTCTTTTTTAGAGGATGCATTGGCGACAGCAAGAGACTTACTATTTCTCCATCGCATCTAACATAAACTATCTTGAAAACGCTTTCTACGGAGAAAACTAAATGTGACTATTTGGATTGATTTTCTTCAAAGAGCAGGTGTCCATTCTTTCGATGAATTTGATTATTAGGCACATTTTGATGAAGTGCTTGTTAATTTTTTTTATCTGGAGGATACATCTTATTTTTCAAGATGAGGAACAAAATGAAAAGATAGAATAGGGATACTTCTTTGACAAAAAAAGAATTTTAAATAAAAAAAAGATCTTATGGATATAATATCTCATGGACTTTGGGGCGGTGCCGGTTTTTTAAGAAACGGAAGAAAAAGTTTTTGGCTTTCCTTTGTAATCGGAATGGGACCCGACCTTCTCTCCTTTGGCATTTATTTCATAGGAACACTTGTAGGCATACATCCCCGAAGGAATTATGGCGCTGGGCGTCCTGATATTTCTTCTTTACCGAAGTATGTTTTTGCGCTTTATGATATCTCCCACAGTCTTATTGTATTCGTTGCAGTTTTTTTTGCTGTGTGGTTTTTTCGTGGGAAGCCATTATGGGAATTATTAGCATGGGGGATACATATAGTGATAGATATACCAACACATTCGCAAGATTTTTTCCCTACGCCTTTTCTTTGGCCTATTTCAGATTATACATTTCCGGGCATTAGTTGGGGAAGACCTGAAGTTTTTTTCCCTAATTTAGGAGCCCTCGCTATTGTTTATGCTGTTATTCTTATCTTTTTCAGATGAATATCTTTGATTGATGTTCAATGAATCTTATTTGAAAACTTTTTTCAGAAGCTCTGTAACACGCGCGGCAGGATCCTTTCTAATTTTCTTTTCCTCTTTTGCTATCAGATAAAAAAGTCCGTCAAGAGATTTGTTGGTAACATAATCACCAAGGTCTGGGGGCTCGATGTTTACTATTGGAAGATTTTTTATTCTATCCACCATATTCATATAATAGTTTGTAACTCCCACATTTTTCATTGATTCTTCAATTTTTGGTTTGAATGCTTTGTAAAGTCTTTTGGATGTTTTTTTACGAAAAAAATCTGTTGCCGCAGTATCTCCACCTTTTAAAATCTTTTTGGCATCTGTAAAAGTCATATCTTTAATAGCATCGATAAAGATGGATTTTGCTTCAGGCGCCGCTTTTTCTGCCGCTCTATTCATACTTTCAATAAATTCATCAACCTGTTTTTCAAAACCCAATTTTTTGAGAGTTTCTGCAGTTTTTTGAAGTTTTTCAGGAAGAAGAATTTTTATCGCTTTGTTTTTTAGGAATCCATTTATTTTCGATGCCTGCGATACGGAATTTTCAGTTGATACTTCAAGTGCTTCCTTTAGTCCTGCAATAATGGTTTTTGTATCGAGCTTTCCCTCCCCAGCTATTCCTTTAATTGTATTTGAAACACTTTCACATGAGAGTATAGAGGCAATAAAAAAAATAACTATGGAAATTTTTGCTATCTTATTCATCAATTTTCATAATTTGAGATTATTATTAACTTATTGATTAAAAATTTTTTAAGGGGATGAGCAGCACCCAGCAGGAGGGCTGATTGCTTTCTTGCTGTCTGCAAATATCTGTCCTGATACATTTTTGAACACAAGTCTCACGATTCTAACATTTGGACTTGTGCTGCAATATCCAGAAGGATCAACTTCAGTTAAGGTATATGTCCCGGGAGTGAGACCATTAAATTTAAATCTGCCTGCCGCATTTGTTGTTGTAGTAAGGGATCCAGGATTGAGAATTATAGTAACTCCTGCAATTCCTTTTTCTCCAAGATTTCTGTTGCCGTTGCAATTTTTGTCATCAAAAACAATACCGCTTATTTTGAGCGCTGAAGATATAGATGGCAAAAGAATAAATATGAAACATACAACAATTATCTGTAATTTCCATTTAATGTTCATTACCTCCCCCCCTACTTTTTTATTATATAATAAATCTAAAATGATAGAGCTTCAAGTATTTTATGATTTTT
>RFHX01000061.1 GCA_003695725.1 Candidatus Schekmanbacteria bacterium | reverse complement strand
ATCTTCTCCTCATAGTAACTTATTGAAATCTATGGATTTTACTGAATGGTTTTAAAATAATAATCAAATAAAAAACAAAAAGATGAAGGATATTTAGGTCGGATGAAATGGTTTCCTTATTTTTCTTCATCGATTTCTATATTGTGTTTTTTCAAAAGGTCATAAAAGGTGCCTCTGCTTACACCTAAATCCTTAGCTGCACGGCTTATGAAACCTTTGTTTCTTTGAAGGGCATCTAATAAATATTTCCTTTCAATTTCTTCTTTGGCTTCCTTCAATGTTAAAATTTCCCGGGAATCAGTTGATTGGTCAAATCCCAATGCATCAGGGAAAATGACATTTGAAGGAGACATTATTACTGCCCTTTTAATGAGATTCTCAAGCTCTCTTATATTGCCGGGCCAATTATACTTCCTTATTTCTAATTCTGCCTCCCTGCTTAAAGACTTTGGCGGTATCTTGTTTTCTTCACAATATTTGTCCACCAAATAACGGGCAATCAATATAACATCTCTACCCCTTTCTCTTAAAGGAGGCAAAGTAATCGAAACAACATTGAGGCGGTAATATAAATCCTCACGGAAATTTCCCATTTCCATCTCTTTTTTTAAATCCCTATTCGTGGCAACTATGATGCGGGCATTAACTTTATATTTTTTCGTTCCGCCAACCCTTTCAAATTCTTTTTCTTGTAAAAATCTCAAAAGTTTAACTTGAAGGATAGGAGGAATTTCTCCTATTTCATCAAAAAAGATCGTTCCGTCTTCAGCAAGTTCAAATTTGCCCTTTTTTTGGCTATAAGCTCCTGTAAATGATCCCTTTTCGTGACCGAAAAGTTCACTTTCCAACAAATTTTCTGGGATTGCGCTGCAATTTATTACAACAAACGGCTTATCTTTCCGATGGCTTTGTTCATGAATAGCTTTTGCTACCAGTTCTTTTCCTGTCCCGCTTTCACCTAAAATCAAAACGGTTGTATCAGTTTTTGCTACACTATCAATAAAGTTGAAAACCTTCTTAATTTCAGGACAGGAGCCGATTATATCTCCATATCTATTTTCCTCCAACTTTCTTCGGCTATTCGCTATGCTTTTAAGCTCGATATTTGCAATATGAAATGCTCTCTCCACCATTGCTCGAAGTTCTGGAGGTTTTATCGGTTTTACATAATAATCTGTTGCGCCAAGACGAATTGCCTTTATTGCTGTTTTGTCTTCATCATGCCCTGTAACAATAATAACCTTCGTAATTGGATTAATACTCAAAAACTTCTCTAAAAGGGCTAAGCCCTCCTTCTCCTCAGAATCTGCGCTAAGAGATATATCCAATAAAACTACTTTGGGCTTTTCCACTTCAAAAAGTTCAATTGCTCGTTTTGGATTATCCGCTTTAAAAACCTTATAAAACTTTGAAAATGCCCATTCTAACTGTTTCAAAGTTTCACGGTCATCTTCCACTATTAAAAGTGATGCTTTTCTGCTCAATTTGTATCTCCTCTATCAGAGACAGGAAGTTTAATAAAAAAAGTTGTACCTTTCCCAACAGCACTTTCACAATATAGCTCTGCGTCCCTGTGGGCATTTATAATTGTGCGACATTGATAAAGTCCAATGCCTAATCCGCCTTCCTTTGTTGTCTTAAAAGGTTTGAACAGATAATTGTTGATAAATTCCTCACTCATACCTGCTCCATTGTCTTTTATTTTAAGTATAACAGCAAATTTGTTCATCTCAATAGAAATTTTAATTTCTCCGTCTTTTTTTGGAATTGCCTGAAGGGCATTGATGAGCACATTGGATACAACTTTTTTTATTGCTTTTTCATCACCCCATACCGGCACTACTTTATTTTCATCATACTCCTTGAATAATTTTACCCTTGGATTCTTATCGAGCTTCAATTCATCGATGCTAATTTTGATTATATCAATTAGGTTAAAAGTATTGAAAACAAATAATGAATCATTTGAAGCCGTAGAAATCTTTTCAATCATTTGAGTCATTTTTTTGCCAGTGTTTTCGAGTGTTTCCAACATATCCTTTTGAAATTCCTTATTATCTATATACTCTTTTGCATTATCCAAGAGTACTTCAAGAGAGGAGATAAGATTCTTTAAGTCATGGACAACAAAAGTAGTAATTTTAGAAATCGACTCCATCTGCTGAGTAACTCTTAATTTCTCAGCCAACCTAACACTTTGAATTATCCCTGCAGATTGACGGGAAAGAGTCTGTAGTAGCTCGTAATCTTCATCGTTGAGTTCATCTCCGGTAACTGTGCCGCCAATCAATAAAAAACCTAATAAATCTTCTTTAATTTTCAAGGGCAGGACAAGCTGTGTATCAGAAGATTTGATTATCTCCCTGAATTTTTCTGAAAAGATTCCAAGTTCATTATTATTTATCTTTTTTAAATCTACGATTTCCTTTTCAAAGAAAATCTCTTCATTAAAATCGAATTTGGAAATTCTTTCATATGGGATATAAGAAAGATTGAATCTTCCAGCGATATTGAATGATTTTTCTTCTTCGTCATAAAGCCAAACAGAAACGGGTTGGACCCACATAATGCCTGCAATCATTTCAGCCAATGCAGGCATTAATTTGTCTATCGTAACTGCCTCACCTAATTCTTCTGTAAATCTTGTCCAAACCAGTCGATAATCATATTTATTGGCAAAAAAGTTCTTGTTAATAAAAACCTGCGCCTTTCTTCTGATTCTTTCTGAAAAAAAGAAAAGCAAAAATAGTAAAACAGCACAAAATATTATGATAGGTTTTATATACTGAAAGTCCTCGCCACCCACTATGGCTGTTAATTTAAGAAGCCCTCCTGCCAATAAAAGATATATTCCCACTGCAAGAATCGATGCTGACCTATAGACAACATATCTCGATATGAAAACATTAACATCAAGAAGACGGTATCTTACGATAGAAAAGATAAAAAGCATGCAAAAGATAATAATTATAAATGACCCTGCGATAAGAATTTTAAGACTGACAAAGGAATATAACAAGATTT
>RFHX01000060.1 GCA_003695725.1 Candidatus Schekmanbacteria bacterium | reverse complement strand
TAACTCCCCGGGCCGGACTCGAACCAGCGACAGGGTGGTTAACAGCCACCTGCTCTACCGACTGAGCTACCGGGGAACAAAATTTTGGATTTTTTATATCTTAATATTGCTGATGTCAAGATGTTATTTTGAGGCGAACAGTCAAGATATTGCAAATAAAAGAGGCAGATGCTATTTCAGCTTCTGCCTCCTGATTTTCGTAATTAAGATATATATTACATCTTCCTTACATTTACTGCACTGGGACCTTTCGGACCATCCTGAATTTCAAATTCAACTCTGTCGCCTTCATTCAATGATTTGAAGCCGTCAGCAATTATGGATTTGAAATGGACGAAGACATCATTTCCATCTTCCCGCGAAATGAAGCCATATCCCTTGCTGTCATTGAACCATTTTACTGTTCCGTGAATCATCTGTTTTCCCTCCTTTCTTTAGTTTTTAAAGGCAATATAGCCGCCTCTACCAACCTACCATCTCCTGCAAAATCGAGGAAAAACAGAAACAGAAAAAAGATTCCAACTTTCCAACAACTTTACATTCGCCGATAAACTTGGCTCAGCTTATAAACATCTATAATTATATTCACAGTTTGTCAAATAAATTAATCATTCTTAAAAAAAGATTTATTTTTTAGTTATTGATTAAAAAAGGTTGCATATCAATATTAAAATATGTTATGAGCTTATGCTCAAAACAATAGTGGATATTTATTATGCCAAGACCTTTAAAATATAGAGTAATCTGTAGATACCCGGAGGCGAATCTTTTTACGCCTACCGGGATTTCTTCAACTGATTTGGACGAAGTTGTATTAACACTCGATGAGTTTGAAGCAATAAATCATGCCGACCTTGATGGAATGACGCAAGAAGAAGCGTCGAAATTAATGGATATATCAAGGCAAACATTCGGAAGAATTATTGCAAATGCACACAGAAAAATCGCTGATGCTCTTGTCAAGGGCAAAGCATTGAGAATAGAAGGAGGAAATTATATAATGTCTGAAAGAGGATTTGAATGCTCAAATTGCGGATGCAAGTGGGAAGAAATCTCCACGGAGGGTAAACCGAAAGGATGCCCTGCCTGTTGTAAATCCGACATTAAAGTCGTAAGTTCACATAAATGCCACGGGAATCATTCCCATATTAAAGGGAATTGTTGCGGAAAAGAAAAAGGAGCTGATATCGATTAGAGATTTTTTTTACTTAAATTTTCATTCAAGAGAAATCGGTGTCACTTTTTCTAAAAAATAAATACACAACTATAAAGATTGGCAGGTCCCTTTGATGAATGTTTCAATGCTTTTGAGAAAAATAGTAGTGCCTGCCACAGGGTGTACGGAGCCGGCGGCAGTTGGTCTTGCAGTTGCACTTTCTGTAAGGGCTGTAAACTGGGAAATTCCAAAATGGCTTCATACAAAGAATGTGCCCCAAATGTCAAAGGGCAATCTTTTAGATTCCCCTGACAATCTTTATAAAAGTATCAACGATATATCAGTAACCGTCGACAGAAGGATATATAAAAATGCCCTTTCTGTTGGAATTCCAAACACAGGGGGAGAATATGGTCTCCCCCTCGCTTCTGCGCTTGGGATATTCTGTAATCCTGAAAATGGGCTAACCATTTTTAAAGAAGTTGACGCAAAAAAATTGGGGCTTGCCAAAAAGCTCGTATCAGAAAAGAAAATCAAAATTTCTCTTCCCAAACACAGAATAGATGAACTTTACATCGAAGTTTCAGCAAATATTGCTATCGATAACAAAAATGTCATTACAAAGACACTTATAAGATTTTCACACGAGAATGTAATTTTCATCAAAAGAGGGAAAAAGGTCCTCTATGAAAAATATGCAGGTGCTGGAAAGGACAAGGGTAAAAAAGAAATATTCAGCGAAAATCTCACTATTGAGGGGAGACCTCTTTCATCCTTCAAAGTTTCAGAGATATGTAAAATGGCGCGAAATATTTCAGCCAAAGACAGAGAATTTATGCTTGAAACTTTGAATCTGAATCTTGAGGCATCAAAATTGGGAATGGTCAAAAATGTGGGATTAGGAATCGGAAAATCCATCATAGGAAAAACAAAAGGGAAAAACAGGTCAAAAGCCGAACGCATAAAAAGGATTAGGAGTCTCGTTGCTTCGGCATCTGATGCAAGGATGGCAGGAGAAAATATAACATTAGCAAGCAGTTCTGGGTCAGGCAATATGGGTGCACTTGTAACTTTATCAATCTTTGCCGCCGCTGAAGCTCAAGGAACAATCAATAAAAAATTGCTCGCTGAATCACTTGCTCTTGGACACCTCATAACTGCTTATCTTACAGAATTCATCGGAATACTATCTCCTCTATGCGGTTCATCTGCAAAAGGTGGAATCGGCGCAGCTGCAGGAATTACAAGAATCCTCGGTGGAAACGACACACAGGTTGAAAAGGCGATGAAAAATATGATTTCAACGCTTTCAGGCGTTATATGTGATGGAGCAAAAATGAGCTGTGCTCTGAAAGTGGCGGAAGCGGCAGGAATTGCATATGAATGTGCTTGTCTTGCGCTGGAAAATATTGAAGTGCCCTTTACAGACGGAATTGCAGGGAAAACCATTGAAGAAACAATATCAAACCTCCGCTCCCTCTCTCTTGCAATGGGAAAAGCTGAAGATGCCATTATTAAAGTAATGCAGAAAAAGAAGTTTTAGGGCTCTGAATCTTTTTGGATTTTCTTCCTTATTTCATCAAGAGCAACTTTAGCTTCAGCTTCGTTACCTATTCTCTTTCCGATTACATCGCGCATAAAGGTATAAACTCTATCAAGCTTATCACAGATGTATTCCTCGCAGAAAGCGCAATTTTCAACCTTTCTTTCAATGCCGCATTTTCTTATTTCACAAATACTGCAGTATCCAAGATGCTCTCCCATTGAAAGACATCCGTCGCAATTGATTGTCCTATAATCAACCTCTACACCGAATCTTTCGGATTGCTCTTTTGCATATTCCTTTCTCAATTCGTCATTGTCTTCCACTGTTGCTATGTATGCTTTGCATTTTGCGCAATCAATGCCGCAGTATCCGATTATTTTTTCCATTTATTCGTCCTCTTTTTATAAATTTCTCAAAATTACCTTCAGATTCGATATCATCTTATTCATTTTTCTGAAACTTTAATCTGTTTAAATTTATTTGCTCAAATAGTCATTGAGAAAATATTTATCATTCCCCTAAAAAAATCTCTTTACCTTTGTTTAGTGAATATCAGAAAAAAATTCCAATCTAACATTTTTTAGTAAGGAAGATAGATAAGCTCTTTATGAACTTGCCAAAGTCTTTTTAAACAATAGAAAAATAATGATTCCCAGTCCCAAAAGCAAATATGTAGATGGTTCTGGAACAGGCTCTGTTTGAAGCGCAAATATTTCACCAGTTATATAAAGTTGTGAAGTGTCCCAATATAAACTGCTTGGCAATTCAGGAAGATTGATGGTATCAAAGTTCCCTACTATACTGCCCCAGTTGAGAATGTCGAAGCTGTCACCTTTCGTAGGAGTAAAACCGCCATAAAGCATTATATTAAGTGTTCCACCGAGTGTTAATATTCCGGTTACATTAACTACGTCGTATTCACTTTGCGGAGTTATTCCTCCCAATTCCATAAGCAATGATGCCGTACTGTTCTGAGTATAATCTCCAAAAATATTGGTTACTCCCGGAGAATTTCCCGGCGCGAGTATTCCACCATTGTTTACAAGATCACCGGTAAAATTTTCAACATTAAGTTCTCCACCTGTGAAATTGAATGTGCCATTGTTTACAATGTTAGCTGCCATTAATATGCCGCCTTGAAGATTGTAAGTGCCTGAACTCCCGCTATTGACAGCTATGTCAAGTGTGTTTGCAATCGCATTAGTACCGTCACTTTGGGTTAACTCCCCTGTTCCGGACCATCCGATATACTCATTATTTGCTGAAATATTACCTCCTTGCAAAGTATAACTGCCGCAAGATCCAGAATCAAAGCCTATGGCGAGATAATTTAAAATTTCATTCGTTCCGCCTTGTTGAGTAAAAGTGCCATTTCCAGAATTTCCGACAAATTCAGTGCCTGCATTGATATTACCTGTTTGTAAATTATATGTGCCATTACTATTCATATGATTTCCTACAGAAAGCATATTAACAGTGTGTATACCTCCTGTTTGAGTAAAATTTCCTGTTCCTGAATCACCTACAAATTCATCATTACCAGAAAGCATACCATTCTGCAGCTCATAAGTTCCAATACTACCTGAATTGACACCAAGAGAAAAATCATTGCCAAAATTATTTGTTCCTCCGCTTTGTGTAAAATGGGCTATACCAAAATTCCCTATATATGCCTCATCAGTAGAAAGTTCACCTCCCTGAAGTTCATAAATTCCACTCCCACCTGACTGATTACCCAAAAAAATCACGTTTGCTGAATTTAATCCTCCACTCTGGAGAAAGTTTCCACTGCCAGAATTTCCTATATATTCAATACCAACAATTGCGAGATTGCCATTCTGAAGCTCATAACTCCCATTGCTGCCTGAACTGTCGCCTATGATAATGTCATAGTTGACTGAATTGTTTCCTCCTGATTGGACGAATTTACCTGTTCCTGAATATCCAATATATTGATCATTGACAAGTAGAGTGCCTCCTTGAAGGTCGTAATTCCCATTACCATTTGAATTGTAGCCAATATAGAGAGTTCCTACCGTGTGTGATCCGCCTGATTGGGTAAAGTTTCCGCTCCCTTCCTGACCAATGATTTCTTCTCCACCAAAAAGCTCTAAACCTTCACCGCCAATAAAATTTCCACCTACATCAAGAGTCCCGTTTAAAAGATTATAGACACCGCTGGAACCATAAACCAGACCAAGATTCATATTGTTCTCAATCAAATTCTTTCCGTCATATTGATTAAAGACGCCACTACCTCCCCATCTGCCAAAAACTTCTTCAACTGCATTAACAACACTTTGATTGCCACTCAAATTATATGTACCTATCCCGCCTCCTGCATATCCCAAATCAATCGTAGCGCTGACATTGTTTGTTCCGCCTGTTTGGTTGAATGTTCCGGTATTCCAATCTCCAATCACTTCCCACGGCACATTCAAAGCTCCATCATTTAGGGTATAGATTCCAGAAGTTGTGCTGCTTCCCCAACCTAAAGCAAGTTTATTGTTAATATTATTTGTACCCCCATTTTGAATTAATGTACCGCTCCCGGCTGCCCCCACATATTCTTCAAAGGCATTGATACTCTTGCCTGCTTCTAATGTATAGCTGCCACTGGCACCCTCAGCCGATCCAACTTTCAAGAAATCCACATCTATGCTGCCGCCAACATTCAAATTTCCTCCATCAAGATTTAGATATCCAGTACCATTGCCATTTATGATATTACCGTTTACATTTAGCATTCCGCCTGAAAGCGTATAGGTGCCTGTACTTCCCGATGAATATCCAAGTGAAAGATCCCCAGAGACTGTATTTGTCCCACCACTTTGGATCAACTGCCCATCGCCATAATCGCCGATGTTTTCATATGTGGCTGACATCGATCTCCCGCTCGTTAAATTAAAACTGCCAGCAGACCCTGATACACTGCCAAGATTGATAGTATCAGCACTTATTCCGCCATTGACTACAAGAGTCCCGCCGTCAATATTAAGTGTCCCCGTGCCGCTGCCATTAATAATCTTACCACCGACATTTAGTGTTCCGCCTGAAAGCGTATAGGTGCCTGTACTGCCCGATGAATATCCAAGTGAAAGATCCCCAGAGACTGTATT
>RFHX01000059.1 GCA_003695725.1 Candidatus Schekmanbacteria bacterium | reverse complement strand
GACATACTGCTGTCTCTCTGCCCTCCTATATTGTAATTAGAAATTCGTTTATTTAAAAAGGAGGGATTAAATATGGCTATGAGCGAGGCATCATCATTTGAAGAACAGATGGATATATTTAGATGGTTTGGCATTCCGGTCAAACAGTCGGAAAGCACTCTTGAAGAGATGCTGGAAAGAATACCTTATTTTGATAAGCGTCCCTTTACGGCTGATGAAGAGAACAAAAATTATGATGTCATTGTGAGAAAGCCAATAAATGGCGAAGGTGAGATTCCTGTTGGAATTGTGTCCAAATCCTATTCTCTGATACAGCATCGGGATATTTTGAACTTTATCATTAATTCTATTAAAGATGAATTTCTTGACCACGAGGAGATGAAGTTTTTATTTTTTTTGACAGAATATGGTGAAAGAATGGAGCTTTTGATGAGATTTCCGTCAAAATATCATTTTGATCCGGGAGACGGATATAAAGTTGGTTTCTCATTGTGGTTAAGAAATTCCGTTGATGGGAGCACTAAATTTTCTGCAGAGTTTGGATGGTTAAGGCTTGTATGTTCAAATGGGATGGTAATATTCGAAAAAGATCGTTTTGAACACCGTCATACTAAATCTCTCGATCAATATTATGTAAATGAAATACTAAGAAATGGACTTGCTCTTTATGAAAAAGAAAAAAGGATGCTGATAGAATTATATCGAACCCCTCTCGATAAGAATGCCTTTGAAAAATGGGTAAATGATTCATTAAAAGAAAAATGGGGTGTGAAGGCCGCGGTAAGGACATATCATATTGCAATGTCGGGAAAAGATGTTACTTATGCCCCCCTCAAGAAAAAAGTTCCTTCTTCTCAGATAGAGGTCAAATATACCATTGAAGTGCCCGGGGCAGTTGCGCCTGCTAATAACCTTTACGCAGTGGTGCAAGCATTGTCTTGGCTGGCACGGCAGAGGAGGGACATCGATGAGCAGTTCCAATGGAGAGCTCAAATCCCTGCGCTTATAGATGATTATCTAAAAATTGCGGCATAGTGTATCAGTCATTTCGAAGATACCTTGCTTGATTATTGCTTTCTCTCTCTTTACAAATTGAATCTCTGCGTTTGCATTGGCATAGAATTTGTATTTATTATGAATTCCTTTGAAGTTCTTTCACAATATTGTTGGGATGACCGGTGGATTATCCGTTCAAACCGGATAATGACACAATAGGGTAGCAGGATAGTGGATTTCTCTATTACCATAATTTTTTTTGTTCATAAGAAAAAGTAAAAAAATTAGAATTGATAAAATATGATATGAGTGATTAATATATAGAGCAGAAAAGAAGTTTGTTCAAAGAAATAAATCACAATTTAAAAATCAAGGAGACTATTAATGGATATAAGCGATTTTACTCCTGAGCAGATAGATAAGATGATTGATGGTCTTTTTGCAAAGCTCAAGATTCAGCGGTGGAAGCCTTCAAAGGAGGAACTTGAAGATGAAATAACTGATTTTCTTAACAAGATGCATTGTTGCTCACTTGCAACTTGTGGCAAAGACGGAGTGCCGCGCATCTCAGTTGTCGATTATGTAAATGATGGACTCAACATCTACATTTTTACCGAAGGCGGCCAAAAGTTGAAAAATATCAAAGAAAATAATAAGGTTGCAGTTGGGATTGGAGTATCAACCTTGAGTATGAAGGCAGTACGGGGCGTTAACATCCGAGGTACGGCAGATGTATTTACAGATGATATGCCCGAGTATGAAGAGGCAAAAAAATTGTTCAAACCGGTTTTTGACAATTTCCTTAAAGATACAGGAACTCCTTTGAATGTGCCAAAGGGATTGTCAAAAATAATCCGCATTATTCCCTATGAAATAGTTTATTACCATAATAACAGAGGGATTTATGCCGCTCATTGGAAACCGTAATGGCGAAGTCGTAAAAAGCAGAGAAAGAGTGATGGCAACAAAGAAAGGCGGCGCCGAAGGAAGAAATTTGAATTCAGCAGGAAATAATTGATAACTTATTAAATTGATTGCCTGAATTTGAATGGTTGTTTTGGAGAAAAAAGAGACAAAATTTAGAAGCTGATTTTAGCCCTTTTAATTTTGGAGGTTTGCAATGAAACTTTTGGAGCCCGGATATATAGGTAAAGCGGAAATAAAAAACCGCGTTATTATGGCGGCAATGGGCGCTCATGGACTTCATGAAGCTGATGGCGATTGGGGCGAGCGATACCGTGCTTATTATGAAGCAAGAGCAAAAGGCGGCGTAGGCCTTATAACGACAGAAGCAACATTTGTAACTCAGGCACTCGAGCCATTTACAAAAGATTTATTCAATATTTCAAATGATAAACATTTTTCTTCGATGAAAAAACTTGCAGATACTCTTCATTCTTATGGCTGTAAATTGAGCGTCCAATTGACTGCAGGATTTGGCAGAGTTATAGCGCCACCTGTTATACCTGAAGGGGTAAGGCCCGTCTCTGCTTCTGAAAATCCTCATTACTTTCTGCCGGATTTTCCTGAATATGTATCCCGGGCAATTACGACTGAAGAAGCCGAAGCTCTTGCGCAATCCTTCGGTTATGCCGCGATGCGATGCCGTGATGCAGGCGTTGATTGCATCGAGATTCATGGCCACGAGGGATATCTGATGGACCAGTTTATGACAGCGCTTTGGAATAGGCGCGAAGACCGTTATGGAGGCTCAAGAGAAAAACGGCTTCAGCTTGCGCGTGAGGCAATAGCGGCTATAAAGCGTGATGCCGGTGAAGACTTCCCCATTATATACCGTTTTGGAATAACTCATTATTTGGAAGGCGGAAGAGAGGAAGAAGAAGGTTTGTGGATAGCTCAGGAACTGGAAAAAATGGGGGTAAGTGCCCTTCATGTCGATGCAGGATGCTATGAAACTCCTTGGTGGCCTCATCCTCCTCAATATCAGCCCCCGGGCTGTATGCTTCACATTGCTGAAAAGGTAAAAAAGGTTGTAAAAATTCCTGTAATTGCTGTTGGACGTCTTCAATATCCCTCTGTTGCAGAAAAAGCATTGATAGAAGGGAAAGCCGACTTCATTGCAGTTGGACGAGGTCTCCTTGCCGATCCCCAGCTTGTAAACAAGATAAAAGAGGGAAGACAAAAAGAGATCCGTCCTTGTCTTGGATGTCATGAAGGATGTCTTTGGCAGATGATTGCTCAGCAGCCAACAAGCTGTTCCCTCAATCCAACAACAGGTCATGAGCTTGAATGGCCCCTTATTCCTCTCAAAGAAAAAAGAACATTACTGGTAGTTGGAGGAGGTCCGGCAGGAGTGGAAGCGGCGCGAGTGGGAGCTGAGAGAGGATTTGATGTTACCTTGTGGGAGGCGTCTGATAAGTTGGGTGGAAATCTTAATCTTGCGGCAAAGCATGATTTCAAACACGATATTTTAGATTATATCAACTATCTCAATTATCTTGTTGAAAAACTTCCTGTAAAAGTTGTTTACAATAAAAAGGCAACGGCTGAGGATGTAAAAAGATTTGGTGCTGATTATGTGATAATCGCAACAGGTGCTGAAATGGAAGAACCTCCTATCGAAGGGGAAAATGTAATATCTGTAATCGATGTCCTAAAAGGCGAAGAGGTGAAGGGAGAGAAGATTCTCATAATGGGAGGTGGAGTTATTGGATGTGAAACGGCCGTTGCCCTTGCCCGCAAAGGGAAGAATGTTACGATATGTGCAAGGATGGATTCTGATGATTTGGATATGGATATGGTTGACCATAACAACAGATATTTCCTTCTTCGAATGTTGGAAGACGCAAAAATAAATGTGATGCGCGCTGCAATTCCTGTGAGAATTGAAAATGGAGAGGTGGTCGTTGAGCAAAAAGGAGAAGAAAAAAGAGTTCCTGCAGACTGCCTTATCTTTGCAGGGAGATTATTTCCTAAAGACCAGCTCAGTAAAGAGCTTGCGAATGAAAAGAATGTCTTTAGCATTGGGGATTGTGTAAAGCCGCAGACAGTTATGGATGCAGTATGGGGTGCGTTCAAGAGAGTACGCGAAATCGAATTATAGAATAATTTAGCAATAAAAAAATCCCCTTCAGAAGAGTCTGAAGGGGAAAATATTATTTCAAGGTTTTAGTTAATTTCTTCCATAAATATCGAGCTGTTTTTTGTTTCCCATCAGGTAATCAGGTGATACATACCAATCACCGCCAAGGGAATTTTTAAAAATCTTCTTCGCTGTTTTATGTGCAACTCCTAATGAACCAAATAAAGTAATAAAACCAGCGCCTAATCCGCCAATTGAATAAAGCGTTTTAAGACTTGTCCAAACTGGAGTTGTCAAAGCACTTCCTGTTATCCAATATGCTCTTTCCAATCCTTTGGTTTCTGCAAAGGTTTTGTCTGCTGCAAATGAAAGTGCAAAGGGCTGTAAAGCAAAAGCAACAATAAGAACTGCAACGATAAAACTTTTTAAATTCACTTTATATCCTCCGCTTTGAAAAGTTTTTTTCTTTTAGTATAAACTACTAAAAATAGCAGTCAAGCTTAAATAAGCTTTACGAATTTTTTTTTAGATTTCAATAAGAATTTTGCCAAATTGCTTTTTGCTTTCCATATATTTTTGAGCTTTCTTGTAATCTTTGAGAGGGAAACACTCATCGATGACAGGCCTTGTGCCCGCGACTTTCATAAAGTTTAATAGTTCATTCATCTCTCCTCTGCTTCCCATTGTTGAACCGAATATTGAAATTTGATTCCAGAAGACCCTTTGAATATCTGTTTGGGCAATTCCACCTGATGTGGCGCCGCAAGTGATGAGGCGTCCGCCTCGTTTGAGACATTTTAGGGATGTTTCCCAAGTTTCTGCACCTACGCTGTCAAAAACGATATCAACACCTTCGCCTCCTGTTATCGCTTTGACCTTTTTATAAACATCTTCTTTTTTGTAGTTAATCCCTTCGAAAGCTCCAATTTCTCGCGCTTTCTTGATTTTGTTGTCATCTGAAGATGTAACAATCGTTTTCAATTTCATTGAGGCCGCAAGTTGCAGACAAGCTGTAGCAACGCCTCCTCCAATACCGATTATGAGAAATGTTTCTCCTGCCTTTATTTTTGCTTTTGATATGAGCATCCTCCATGCCGTAAGAAATGTCAATGGGAAAGCTGCTGCTTCTATCATTGTGAGTCCATCAGGAATTGGATGAACATTTTCTTCAGGGACTTTGACAAATTCAGCGTAAGTGCCATCGATGTGTTCCCCAACAAGATGAAAGGTTTTACATTGGCTGTGTTCTCCTTTTCGGCACATCGTGCAGATTCCGCAGGAAATACCCGGATCTATTAAAACTTTATCGCCTTTTTTGAAAGATGTCGTTTTGTTTCCGCATTCTTCAACAATTCCCGCACCATCAGATCCTAAAATATGAGGAAATTTTACCTTTATTCCCGGTATGCCCATTCTTACCCATATATCGAGATGATTGAGTGCTGCGTATTTTATATTGATAAGAACATCATTTTCTTCAATTTCAGGTTTTGGAAGATCTCCATAATGAATTACTTCAGGACCACCATGTTTTTTTATGAATACAGCTTTCATAACAAGCCCCCTGTAATTTTATTTTTTACTCCAAGTTACAAACCAGTACCCATTTCGTGGGTCAGTATATCTTATCTTATCAAGCTCTATGACAATTACTTTGAAAGGATAATTTGTCGGAAGTTTTTTTTCATCGATTCCCATCAGCTTGATGCATTTTCTAAATTCTTCAATATTGCTTTCCTTAGTGTAGACTTTTGCTTTACCCCACATTTGCAAACCTCTTGAGCTGAAGTAATCCTTTTTTCGATTATAGGGTGATGCAATAGATACAGAGACCTTGGGGTTTTGTTTCAAGTTTCTAAATTTTACTCCGCCTTCTGAAAAGATGTATATTTTTAGTCCGTCATTTCTATATTCGATAGGAGTTACTCTTGGATTATTGTTATAACAGGTTGCTAAATGAAGGACGGTATTTTCATTCAAATATTTTATTATGTCTTTTTTTACCTTGTCTGGAGTGAGGTTTTTTTTGAGTTTCACTCCCTTTGCTTTCATTGCCATTTCAACATTTTTATCAACTTTGGAAAGTAATATCTTTTCCATTTGGGTCTCCTTTTTATATTTTTTTTCTGCAATCTAAATACCATATGTTAAAATAAATTGTAATTTAAGTTAAAGTTTTTATGCTCATATTGAAAATTTTCATTTGGGCTTGTTTTATTCTTTGAAAAAATTCCGATAGGAAACTGATTGGAATTTAAAAGGAGGTAAGAATGGCTAAAAAGAAAAAAATCAAAATCGGGGTGTTGACAGGTGGAGGAGACTGTCCGGGGCTAAATGCCGTTATAAGAGCAGTTGCAAAGAAATCTATCATAGAACTCGATGCAGAGGTTATAGGATTTATAGATGGTTATCAGGGATTGATGGATTTGAATTATATAAAATTGAACTCAAAGGCAGTTTCTGGAATTTTAACACAGGGCGGAACTATTCTGGGGACTTCGAATAAAGCCAATCCTTTTAGAGTGCCTATTAGAAGAAGGGGAAAACTTGAATTTTTGGATAAATCTGATGAGACTGTAAAAAATTATAAAAAGCTTGGATTGGATGCTTTGGTCTGTATTGGCGGTGACGGGACACTGCAGATAGCATTAAAGCTGTTAAAAAAAGGGTTGAAGATTGTTGGAGTGCCGAAGACAATCGATAACGACCTCGATGGCACCGATTATACATTTGGTTTCAATACAGCTCTTGAAACTGCCACTGAAGCAGTTGATAAAATACATTCCACTGCAGAGTCCCATCATCGTGTAATGATTATCGAGGTGATGGGACGGTATGCAGGATGGATTGCCCTTTATTCGGGGTTGGCAGGCGGCGGCGATGTAATCCTAATTCCTGAAATACCCTATGACATTAAAAAGGTGTGTGAAAAGATCAAAGAACGCACTAAGAAGGGGAAAAAATTCAGTATTATCGTAGTTGCCGAAGGAGCAAAACCTAAGGGTGGTGAGATGGTTGTAAGAAAGGTTATAAAGGATAGCCCTGACCCTCTGAGATTGGGAGGAATTGGAAATAAGATAGGAGATGATATCGAGGAGATGACAGGCATCGAGACAAGGGTAACTGTCCTTGGTCATCTTCAAAGAGGCGGAACTCCATCGGCATATGATAGAATTTTGGCTACTGAATTTGGCGCTGCTGCTGTGGAGCTTATCAAGAAAAAGGATTTTGGCAAAATGGTTGCAATTCGCGGGAACAAAATCACTGCAATACCGATTTTGCGAGCTGTCAATAGATTGAAACATGTAAGAAAAAATTCTCAACCGGTTTTGACTGCGCGCTCTCTTGGTATTGGATTTGGCGACTGAATATATTATCAGAAATAGTAAAGCGCCATTTGTCGTTGAAAAAGCTATGCCGCTTGAATATCAGGGGAGGGATTGTTTTTATTATTCAGTATGTCATTTACCTTTTCAATCAATGTTTTTTTCTCAAAGGGTTTTTCTATCGTAGGAATCTTATTTTTCGATAGGAAGTTTGCAGTTTCAGAGTTGAAGGTATCTCCTGTTACAATGAGGAATTTGTCGATGATGTCGGGCTTATTCTTTGCCAGAAATGAATAAACTTTTTTTCCGTCCATAACCGGCATCTTTATGTCACAGATAACGGCATCGAAATCATCCTTCAGAATTTTCTTGATGCCATCATTACCATTGGACGACCTTTCAACAAAATGTCCTTCCCGTTTTAGAATTTCAGACATAACGGAAGCAACGATTTCATCATCGTCGATTATTAGAATCTTTGATTTACCATCGATGTTTTTGAAAGATGTATCTGAATTTCCTGCTGTGCAGTTTTCACAATGTAAAGAAGTTTCATTTGCTAATGGGAAAGAAATTGTGAAGGTTGTGCCTCGACCTTCAACACTTTCTACAGATATCTCTCCATTGTGCTCTTTTATGATTCCATAGCAGACGCTCAAACCTAAACCAGTGCCTTTGCCCGGCTCTTTTGTCGTAAAGAAAGGATTGAAGATTTTCTTCAAGTTCTTTTTGGGAATTCCGCATCCGTTGTCTTCAATCTTTATATTGGTCATATTCCCATTTGTTTTGGTTGCTATCTTGATTCTTCTTGAATCATTTGTTTCCTTTTCCATAACAGCATGCTGTGCATTGTTTATTATATTTAGAATGACTTGTTTTATTTGATAAGGGTCTGCATTGATTGTGCATTTCTTATTGGAAAATTCAGTTTCAATTTCTATCCCGCTTGTCCTAAGGTCATAGGATTTGAAATCAATTGTTTCAGTGATAATTTCATTGATGTCAATAAGTTTCCTTTCAGGTTTCCTTTTGCGGGCAAAAGTAAGCAAATTTTGAACAATCTTTCTACATTGAACCGCTTCTTTATTTATTTTTTTCAGCTTTGTGGATATTTCATCAGGCAGATTTTCTTCACAAAGCAGTTCTGAATATCCCATAATGCCAGTGAGAGGATTGTTGAGCTCGTGAGCCACACCTGATATCATTTCTCCAAGCGTTGTCATCTTTTCAGTTTGCATTACCAGTCCCTGAATCTCTTTCTTTTCGGTGATGTCTCTTACTACGGCAATAGCTGTATCCAGATTTCCAAATCTGAAAGAGGCGGTGCTGATTTCTACAATTTTTTTCTCATCCTTTTTTGTTTTTAGATACATTTCGCAGACATAGGTACTTTTATTCTTTATTGCTGAAGAGAGGGTAGATTTTTCGCCTTCAGAAATTTCTTCAATAATGTCGTAAAGTTTAAGCCCTGTAATTTCTTCTTTTTGGCTTCCATACAAGACATTAAAACTTCTGTTTGAATCTATTATTGAGCCGTTTGATGGATTAATGATGATTAAACCGTCATAAGCATTTTCGAAAAGATTTCTATATTTTTCTTCTGATTCTTTTAGACTTCTCTCAAGGCATTCTTGAGCGGTAATGTCCTTCAATATGAAAACATATTTTTTGTCCTTTTTATCTTCTTCTATAATTGGATAGGAACTTACATTGTAGTAAAATCCTTTTGCCTTGATCTTCTTGTCTTGGAGGTTGTTTGTCAATATTGATGGAATTAAATCGATTTTTTCATTGATGCCAAACTTCTTGATAAAGGCTTTGTTTGCACGCACAACATTGTTGTTGTTTGTTATAGCAATCGGATCGGCAATAGAGTTGAATGTGTTTTCCCATTCACGATAGCTTGATTCAAGTTGTTTGAAAAGATTAGACTTCTGTATAGCAATAGAAACTTCTTCGCAAATAGTTTTAAAGAGATTGATGTCTTGGTCATTGTATATTTTGTCAGATTGATGCATCAAACACATAACGCCAAGCATTGTATTATTAGAGATTAGAGGTGAGGCAATAACAGATTTAGCTCCAAACATTTTCCCGATTTTCTTTTCCCATTCAAAATCAACCTTTTTCTCTTCCCCTTTGTTTCTTTTATAGACTGAATTCAGGTTTCCCCATTTTTCAGCGAATTCAGATTTGAGATTGACCTCCTTTATCATTTCTATACCTTGAGGGGTGATGACATAGTGAAGAGTGTCCTTTTCCTGTTTTTCATCAACAATGACTATAGCGCCTTTATCATAAGGTATGAGGCGGCTGATTTTTTTTGCTGTTATATTTATTATGTCTTCAAGATTGAATGCAGTATTTATCGATTTGGCAATTTCATTTACTGCCGTCAATTCGTTTGCCTGTCTCTTGAGTTTATTAATCAGTTTAGTGTTGTTTATTGCTACAGAAAGACTGTTTGCTATAGAGACGGCAAGTTGAATAATGTTGTTTCCCCAGTTTTCTTGGCTTTTGCGCGACAGCACTAAGATTCCTATTCTCTCTTTTTCTGTGCCAAGTGGAAATATTCCTACTGATTTGAATCCCATTGCCTTGATTGATGGAGGAATCTTTTTATCATTGACATCGATATTCCTGATAATTTTTGCAACGCCGTTTATGAAGATGCCTCCTAAGGGTGAATTGTCTGCCCGCACTTTTTGTAATTCAGGCAGGTATTTTTTATCTATGCCTTTTGATGCGGAAAGATTCAATGTGTTGTCTTCTCTGTTGAAAAGATAGATTGCGCCAGCATCAAAATTCAGCGTCTCTGTGATTTTACAAATGATATTGTCAAGATAGTCAAATGATGATGTCGTCGT
>RFHX01000058.1 GCA_003695725.1 Candidatus Schekmanbacteria bacterium | reverse complement strand
CGCGAATATTATATGGTGATAACAAAAAGAAGGTTAAAAATATTCTTGTTGGAATAGATGTTGAAATTGGAGAGATACTTTTGGCAGATAGATTACGAGAAAAAAAAATCGATATAGACCTTGTCATAGCTCACCATCCTGAAGGAAAAGCTATGGCAAATTTTTACGATGTAATGGGTATGCAGGCTGATATACTTCATAAATTTGGTGTGCCTGTGCAGATTGCTGAAGCTATACTTGAGCCCCGCATAGGAGAAGTTTCAAGAAGAATGATGCCTGTCAATTATAACAGGACAGTTGATGCTGCAAGATTATTGGATATACCTTTAATGTGTGTCCATACACCTGCTGATAATGCTGTTACTGGACACTTACAAAAGCTTTTTGAAAAGAAAAAACCGCGCTATGTGAGTGATGTAGTAGATATTTTACTCGATATACCGGAATATAAGGAATCTTCATTAGAACAGGATATTCCTAAAATTCTTGTAGGCAATGAAAAAAGAAGATGTGGAAATATCTTTGTAGATATGACTGGTGGAACCGGAGGCTCCAAAGAGATGTTTCAGCATTTGGCTAAAACAGATGTAGGAACGGTAGTTGGTATGCATATTGGAGAAGACCATAGAAAAGAGGCAGAAAAGAATTATATTAATATTGTTATTGCAGGCCATATGGCAAGCGATTCAATGGGGATAAATTTGCTACTCGATAGACTTGTTGATGAGGATAAATCTCTTAAAATATATACCTGCTCGGGGTTTAAACGGTACAGTCGTCTGAAAAGAGCAAATTAAAAGTTGAGATATTATGTTGGTTGATAATTCAAAGATAGATGAAATTAGAAGGACAGCGGATATTGTAGATGTTATATCCGATTATGTTTCTCTTGTTAGGGCAGGGCGAAATTTTAAGGGATTATGCCCTTTTCATAGCGAAAAAACACCTTCTTTCATAGTTTCGCCTGAAAAGGAAATATTCCATTGTTTTGGATGTGGGGCAGGAGGCAATGTTTTTACATTTCTTATGCGGTACGAGAATTTATCATTTCCCGATGCTGTAAGATTCTTGGCAAAAAGATATGGCATTACTCTTACCTTTTCGAAGAGAGAAAAAGATAAAGAGACTCTGGATTTATTCTATCAAATCAATGAAGATGCAAAGAGGTTTTTTTGTTCAAATCTTCATACAAGAGTTGGCAGTCAAGCGCTTTCTTATTTAAAAAATCGTGGATTTGATGATGCTATCATTCAGAAATTTGAGATTGGTTATGCGCCTGATGATTGGGAATCGCTTACTCTTTTTTTAAGAAAAAAATATAAGGATTCAGAAATATTAAAATCAGGGCTCGTAGTTGGTAGAGAAGAAGGAAAAGGATTTTATGACAGATTTAGGAATAGGATAATATTTCCTATTGTTGACCGTTATGAAAGGACAGTAGGGTTTGGCGGCAGAATTATGGAAGAGGAAGGTGGGGCAAAATATATAAACAGCCCTGAAACTCCTATATTCAAGAAGAGCAAAATCTTATATGGATTCCCCTATGCAAAGGATGAAATAAGAAAAAAGAGGAGAGTCTTTATTACTGAGGGCTATATAGATGTAATTATGGCATATAAATTTGGGTTTAAAGAAATTGTAGCTCCTCTTGGCACTGCATTAACGGATGAGCATTTACGGATAATGGAGTTGTATGCAGATAATGTTTACTTTGTCTTTGATGCCGATAAAGCTGGCATCGATGCTGTTATCAGGGCATGGGAAAAAATATGTAAAACTAAACTTTCTTCAAAAGTGATAGTTTTGCCCCAAGGCGAGGATTTAGACAGTGCACTTAGAAAGAAGGGAAAAGAAGAAATTGAAAAGTTTATAGAAAATGCTCAAGATACAGGAGAATTTGTAATTTCAAAAATAATAGGCAATTTCGATTTGACTTCTGCAGGTGAAAAGAAAAAGGCATTGAACAGAGTTTTTGAACTGCTTTCATCGCTTTTAGATGAGTTCAATTTCGCCGTTTATGCTTCTTTTTTAGCCAATCGGCTCAAGATTGATGAAGGCATAATCGTTGATGCTTATAAAAATATAAAAAAAACCTTTAAATCTTTTAAGAAAAAAACTAATGAAAAGTATTCATTTTCTAATGAAAAAGATAAAACAGATGTGTTAGAATATCATCTTTTGATGATTGCACTTCTGTCAGAGGAATGGACAAAAAGGGTTTTTGATATAATTAGTCCCGATAGAATAGAAGATGCTACATTGAGAAAGATTGCATTAAAGTTGAATGAAATAGCGAATAAAAAAGGAATTGATGAGCTTGAAATTGTTTTTCAGCAGGAGGGAGATAGTGGTGTTATAAATAAATTAACTGAGCTTAGATTAAAAGGAGAAGAGCTTGTAGATGTTGAAAAAAGTTTCAATGACTGCATCAAAATGTTTCAGCGAAGAGAAATAGAAAGGAAATTGGAAAATAATAAGATTTTAATTGAAAAAGCAGTGAAGAGTGGCAACCAAACTGAAATAGATGTTTTGTTAAAGGAAAACCAAAAGTTACAGGCAAGTGTTAAAGGTAACTTAATGACTTCAACTTAAAAAGTGGAGGCTGTGCTGAATGTCTAATAAGAATGCTCGAACCATCAAACAGTTGATTAGTATAGGAAAAAAGAAGGGATTTCTTACTTTTGATGAAGTTAGCGATTTTCTTCCTGACAATTTGAGCGACAGCGACGATATTGATCAAGTTATGAATATGTTTGATGAAAACGAAATTGAAATTATTGACTCAAAACCAGTATCATCCGAGCCAGATTCTTCAGGAAATGGTGACAAAGAGGTTGATGAAGAAATTTTGGATGAGATTAAACTCAAATCATTGATGAAAACATCATCAACTTCACAATCAAGGAGCGATGACCCTGTGAGAATGTATCTTAGAGAAATGGGAAATGTATCCCTTTTGAGCCGCGAGGGAGAGGTCGAGATAGCTAAAAAGATAGAACAGGCAGAAAATCAAATAATCAATGCGGTAATTAGCACTCCCTTTGCTATAAGGGAAATTATTGAACTTGGAGAAAAGATAAAAAGTGAAAAGATCTCAGTTACAGATATAGTATCTCTGGGCGACTTCGATGAAGTGTATGCAGAAAAGGAGAAGAAAGAAGAAAAAAGAGTACTTTCTATCATAGAAAAAATCAAATCGAGGGAAAAGGAGTATAGCAAACGATTAGCGAATTTGAGCAGATTAAAACCTGATGGGAAGAGATATAAGACATTAAAAGAAAAAACTGATAAGACTTTTAAAGAAATAAAAAAGCTTGTCAAAGATATCCATTTGAGTATGCCTCGAATAAACGATATTGCCAATAAACTTGAGGATTTTGTTAAGAAGATAGAAGAAGAAGAGAAAGAGATTCTAAAATCAAGTCTTAAGATTAAGAATTATGAATCAAGAATTGAGCGGTTGAAAAAGTCCACCAGTAAAACTCGGAATCAAAGAAAAAAAGACCTTATGGCTTCTATTGAAGAGGAGAATAAAAATATAAGAAATGCAAAGAGAAGAATAAAGAGGATTGAAAATGAAGTCAGCCGCAGCAAGGAAGAATTGAAAGACACTGTAAAACTCATCCAAAATGGGAGGATTATAGATAAGAATGCGAAAGCTGAACTTGCAAAGGCAAATTTGAGATTGGTTGTAAGTATAGCAAAAAAATACACTAATCGCGGTTTGCAATTTCTTGACCTGATACAAGAAGGAAACATTGGCCTTATGAAGGCGGTTGAGAAGTTTGAATATAAGAGAGGATATAAGTTCAGCACATATGCAACATGGTGGATTAGACAAGCAATAACAAGAGCAATTGCTGACCAGGCAAGGACAATTCGTATTCCTGTGCATATGATTGAAACGATAAACAAATTGATAAGGACATCGAGACAGCTTGTACAGGAAAAAGGAAGAGAACCGACACCTAAAGAGATTGCAGAAAAGATGGAACTTCCAGAGGAAAAAATCAGAAAGGTCTTGAAAATCGCAAAAGAGCCTATTTCTTTAGAAACACCGATTGGCGAAGAAGAAGATAGTCATTTAGGTGATTTCATTGAGGATAAGAAAGCAGTCGACCCTGCAGATGCTGTGATAGGTCTTGACTTGAAGGAAAAAGTAAGAGAAATATTGAAAACCTTAACCCCAAGAGAAGAAAAGGTTTTAAGAATGCGCTTTGGTATTGATGTAAATGCTGAGCATACTCTTGAAGAGGTAGGTAAAGATTTCAATGTTACAAGAGAAAGAATAAGGCAGATAGAAGCAAAAGCACTTCGCAAACTTAGACATAAAACAAGAAGTAAGATTTTGAAACCCTTTGTGAGTTTAATCAATGGCTGATTGAGAGGATTTTGATGGGGCCCATAGCTCAGCTGGAAGAGCCACCGGCTCATAACCGGTAGGTCCCTGGTTCGAACCCAGGTGGGCCCATAGATGAGATTAATAATGAGCATAGAAGAAGGAATTGAAAAAAAATTAATTGGTTTTTGCAGGTTAACCTGCAATTAAAAAAGAGTGCCTTACGGCACTCTTTTTTTTTGTCTAAATGCTTTTTTTGAATCTACTTTTTAAATTGAGGAGAGAGAAAATTGGCGACAGAAATTCATACTCTTTTAGAATTGCAGAGGTTAGACAATGAAATTATTCTAATGGAGAAGAGAATAGAAGAGATACCTGTAGAAATAGAAGATGCCCGAGAGCATGTTAAAAAAGCCGAAGAGGAGCTGAAAAATTCTGAGGCAAAATATGATGAACATAAGAAAAAAATTAAACTAAAAGAGGGAGAAGTTGAAGATTTTAAAGAGAAAATGGTAAAGAATAGGTTAAAGCAAAATGAGGTGAAAACAAACGAGGAATATAGGGCTTTGCTTAAGGAAAACGAGCATATTGAAAAAAAGATAGATGCTCTTGAAGAGGAAATTATCATTATGCTTGAAGATACAGAAAACTTTAAAAAAGAAATTTCTGATATGAAGAAAATTCTTGAAGAGGAGAAGAAAAAACATCAAGAAATTGAAAATGAGAAGAATAGAGAACTACGGGAGATTGAAAAGAAAATAGTTGAATGTAAAGATAAGCGAAAAAAACTTGCTGATTCAGTCAGTGAAGAAAATTATAAGCAATATGAAAAATTGATGAAGATGAGGTCAAACAAGGCAATTGCAATAATCGATATGGATGGCATATGCACGGAATGTTCAGTGCTTATTCCACCCCAGACAGTTAATGAAGCAATTGCTGATGAGGAGATAAAATTTTGTCCCAACTGCCATAGAATGCTGTATTATACTGAGAATAAGGATCAATAGCTTTTTTCAAATCTTTGTCGGGATAAAGATTTGCCTGTAAGAAGATATCAAGAAAATAACATAAAAGATTTTGAGAAAAGAATTAATTTTTTAAAATTCCTAATCTTTTTAATTTTCTTTGTTGTTCTCATCCGCATATTTTTCCTCCAATATATTGATTATAAAAAATACTATGAGATGTCTCTCGATAACAAAGTTAAACTTATCGATAAATCAGCGTTAAGAGGGACTATTTACGACCGCAATGGCATTATTCTTGCAAGAAATATACCAAGTTTTGATTTGGCCATCATTCCATCAGGTATAGATTATTCAGATTTTAATATGATTGACCAATTGGGATTAATATTTGATGAAAGCAGAGAAAGTATTGTTGATGACCTTAAATCTGTGCCTCATACAAAAGGGACAAAGGCTGTAATTTTGCGAAGAGGAATAACAAGGAATGAAGTTGCAAGGATTGAAGAAAATAGCGATATTTTTAAGCAGATAGAGATAATCGTAGCTGAAAAGAGATTTTATCCCTTTAGGGATTTGGCTTCCCAAGTCATTGGTTATACAGGTTTCCCATCATCGGAGGACATTGCAGAGAAAAAACGCTTAAGTTTGAATACCTTCATTGGTAAGAGCGGCATCGAGAAATACTATGATGAGCTTTTACGCGGGAAGGATGGATGGTATGCAGTTTTAAAGGACACCTATGGCAGAATCAAGAAGACATCATCTTTTGCTGGCGAAGAGATACAGAGATTGAGCGTACAACCTGAAGCAGGAAAAGACATTCAATTAACAATTGATGTTGAACTTCAATCATTTGCGGAAAAGCTGTTGGAGGGGAGAAAGGGCGCTATCGTAGTGCTGGATATTCATACAGGTGAAATTCTTGCAATGGCGAGCAAACCATCATTTGACCCCAATATCTTTGTAGAAGGCATAAGCAGGAGGGAATGGAACGATTTGATTAAAGCAGAAGGGAATCCTTTTTTGAATCGCGGTTGTTCTACGGCTTATCCTCCCGGATCGATATTTAAGGTAGTTACCGCTATAGCAGCTCTGGAGAACGGTAAGATAAACAAATTTACTCATTATAGATGTAAAGGATCTATGATTATTGGTAATCGTCTTTTCCATTGTTGGAATAAAGCAGGGCATGGAAATATCGATGTCATAGATGCTATTCGGAATTCCTGCAATATCTTTTTTTATAATGTGGGAAGAAACCTCGGTTCTAATGAAATACTAAGATTTGCAAAAATGTTTGGATTTGGAGTGAAGAGTGGGATTGACTATCCTTTCGAATCTTCGGGCAGTCTTCCAAATTTGGATGGGAAGAAAAAGAGTAAAACAAAAGATATCGAGGCACCCTTGCTCGCAATAGGCCAAGGTGATTTGACAATTACTCCATTACAGGCGGCGCGTGCTATGGCGACAATAGCTTCAGATGGAATTATGCCTGTACCTCATTTTTTAAAAGGGAAAACAGTTAAATATGAAAAGATAAATATTTCAGAACAAACTTTAAATTTGATTAAAAAAGCTCTTTTTTCTGTTGTCAATCGAGGAGGAACTGGCATAAATGCCCGTCTTGAAAATATAGCAGTATGTGGGAAAACCGGTACCGCACAAGTGGCATCGAGTTATACCACTGGTGTATATAAGGAAAAAGGGATCCCTCTGCCTGAGAAACTTCGTGATCATGCATGGTTTGCTGGTTTTGCGCCTTATAAAAATCCCGAGATTTCATTTGCTATTTTTGTAGAACATGGAGGTTCAGGAGGTGCTGCTGCTGCACCGCTCGCAAGGGAATTGTTGAACTTCTATTTTAATCTTGATAAAGATAAAACCGAAAAGAGTATTTCAAATATTTAAGTTCAATAATAAATGGGAGAGAAAAAGTGCAAACAACATTGATTACAGGAGGCGCAGGTTTTTTAGGTTCACATTTGACTGAAAGACTCCTTGATGAAGGTCATGATGTAATTTGTATGGACAATCTCATAACAGGAGATATGGACAATATAGCACATCTTTTTGGCAATCCACATTTCAAGTTTGTAGAATATGATGTAACTCATTTTATTTATGTCCCGGGCAAGCTTGACAATATTTTGCATTTTGCTTCCCCGGCAAGTCCTGTTGACTACCTTGAATATCCCATTCAAACTCTAAAAGTAGGTTCTCTTGGAACTCATAAGGTCCTTGGTTTGGCAAAGGAAAAGAAAGCTCGTTTTTTACTTGCATCAACTTCTGAAGTGTATGGTGACCCCCTTGTCCATCCTCAACCGGAAACTTATTGGGGAAATGTCAATCCAATTGGACCGAGGGGTGTTTATGATGAAGCCAAAAGATTTGCAGAAGCTATGACTATGGCATACCATCGTTATCATAATGTTGATACCCGAATAGTAAGGATTTTCAATACCTATGGACCGAGGATGAGAATAAATGATGGCAGAGTATTGCCAACATTTATGTGTCAGGCATTGAAGGGTGAAAATCTTACTGTTTACGGAGATGGATCTCAAACAAGAAGTTTTTGCTATGTGTCTGACCTTGTTGAAGGGATTATACGACTTTTGAATTCAAATATAAATGAACCTGTAAATATAGGAAATCAGGAAGAAGTCAGCATTTTGGAGTTTGGGAAAGAAATAATCGAACTTACTAATAGTAAAAGTAAAATTGAGTTCAAGGAACTGCCTCAAGATGACCCGAAAGTAAGAAAACCGGATATTTCAAAAGCGGCTAAGCTTCTTGATTGGAAGCCAGTGGTAAGCAGAAAAGAGGGAATAATGAAAACAATTGACTATTTCAAGGAAAAATTGGGGATCGACTAAGCTTTTTTGATGGTCATTTCTTATTTTTTAATTTTGACAAGAAATTGAATTTTTAATCTTTTTAAGAATATGTGCGAATGGCGAAAATTGCAGTCATAGACCTTCTTTTCCATTGGCCGCCTGATGGAGGTTCCCGAGTTGATTTAAAAGAAATTTTTACAAGAATTTCCAAGTATCATTCTGTAACTTTTTTTGTTCCTGAATTTTTGAGATATTATCCAAGAGGAGAAATCCTTTCTCCAGTGGACGGTATCGATATTGAACTTATAAAATTCAATCCTCTGACATACAATTTTTTTCAAGTGCCTCTGAGGATTAAAAGAGCTGTTGACAAATTCAAGCCCGACTTTGTCTTCATTGCTGACGGAGAGCTGATAAAACCTTATGTTGTCGATGCAATGAGAGAATACAAGCCAATAGTAAGGTATTATAGTTATGACAGCTTTTGCATAAAAGATTACGGCACATTATTCCGAGACAAAAAGATATGCTCACGATGTTATCTTGACACTCCTTTCTATTGTCTCAAATGTTCGCTTGCATGGGTTTTAAAATGGCATCCAAGAAATGCCACTCATACATTTTTTACATCCCTTGCCTTTACACCATTACTGTATAGAGCTTTCAAAAGAGGTCTCTCATCTGCTGGTGGCGTTATTGTCTATAATAACTATATTGCTGAAATGGTAAAAAAAGTAAATAAGAAATGTTATGTTGTGCCATCAGGCGTGGATACATCTCTTTTTACGCCAAAGGAAAAAAATAGTAGAAATGATAAATTTACCATTTTGATGTCAGGCAGAGTAAATGACTATGGCAAAGGATTTCATATTCTTTATAAAGCATGCAAAAAACTTTATAGAAAGGGATACAATATAGAAGTACTTATCACTGGTGAAAAAACTGTTGATGACGATTTTGTAAAATCTGCTGGGTGGCTAAATCCTGAAGAGCTGCCTTCACTTTATTCTAAAGCCGATGTTTCTGTTGTACCTTCAATATGGATGGAACCATTCGGTATTGTTGCTGTTGAATCTCTTGCATGCGGCATTCCTGTAATAGCTTCAAATACAGGGGGACTTGCAACTATTGTTGAAGATGGTGAGACAGGAATCCTTTTTAAAACAGGCGATGAAGATGAGCTTTCCAACGCCATTGAAAAGTTGATAAATGATAGGAAACTTCTTCAAAAAATGGGAGAAAAAGCCCGAATGAGCGCTGTTAAACGCTTTGATTGGGATATGATTGTTAAAAATCATTATCTTCATCTTTTTGAGAAATAGAGGAATAATTTTTGATGAATATTTCACTATATATACCTTGCTATAATGTATCAGCTTACATAGACGAATGCCTAAAAAGTGTATTTCAACAGACAATAAAAATTGATGAGGTTTTAATTATCGATGATGGCAGTACTGATAATACATTGGAAATTGTTTCTAAATATAATGTAAAGGTTTTAGAGCATAAAAAAAACAAAGGACTTTCGGCGGCAAGGAATACTGCTCTTAAAAATGCAAAGGGAGATTATATCGCATCTCTCGATGCCGACTGTGTGCCTCGAAATGACTGGCTTGAAAATTTGATGAAGGAATTCCAATCAGAGGATATCGCAGGAGTGGGTGGGATGTTAGAGGAAGGGTTTCAGGAAAATACGGCTGATCTTTGGAGGACCCTTTATATGCCACAGCACTGGGGCAACGAAAGGATAGAAAATCCGGAATTCTTATTTGGAAGCAATAATGTTTTCAGAAGGAAATATTTAATCAAAACAGGTGGTTATAATGAGAAGCTTGGCAACAATGGAGAAGATTATGATATGTCAAGCCGTCTAAAAAAATCAGGATATAGACTTATTTATACTCCTTTTGCAAAAGCAGTCCACATGAGGCGGGATACAGTTTTGTCCTTGATGCGCACTCACTGGAATTGGTATAAAAGATTTTATGAACCAACTAAACTTTCAAATATTCTTTTTAGAGTTAGATATAATCTTCATTGTTGCAAAGAAAGATTCAAAAGAGACTTGAAACACGGTAATTACCATCTTCTTCCAGTTGAGTTATATTTTCCTTTTGACCAGTTTGGCAGGGATATTATTTACTATTTGAAAAATTGAGTTATTCGTCAATCTTCATTTTTTTGTTTTCGCCAGTCTTGAGCTAAACTTTATCCTTGAAAATGAAAAGCGGTTTATAAGGTGCAAAGGGCGGGAAAAGTAATAACTAATCAATTTTATGCCTTTTGCATCGCTGCCGTATATGTCTTTCATCCTCTTGGGTGATGGGAATATGTGGGTTGCTAAAAAGAGTAATTTTTTCCATATTCCGGGTTTTTTAAAAAATGTCATCCAACCGTCTAAAAGGATTTCATCTGATTTTTCACAAAGTAAAAATTTGACAACCGTTTCAGCAAGATTGATACAAGTATCTGAAGATAATTTTTCAGATTCGTCAGCTAATTTTATGACTTTTTCTGTTGGGAAGAAAATCTTTGTCATAGCAAGAGAATAGGCAAGGGAATCAAGAAGGTTATTTTTTGAAGCCCTTTCAAAGAGTATTTTACTATTCAAAGAGTCAGCATATTTATCAATAACAGCATTTATATCACAACAATGTCTTGGAATAAATCTTAAGTCGGCTATGTGCGATTTTTTCGCAATATGTGCGGATATGGATAAAAGAAGATTTTCCGCAGAAGGAATCTTATAGTTTTTTCCATCTTTTGATTCTTTACAGTCTTCCCATATCCAATTGGAGTTTGGTGCATCATCGAAAAATGTGTCTGCTGTTTTAAAATGTATTTCTATGGGTGAATTGAATCCGGGATAATAATAATGTGGCATATGATTTAAATTTTCAAAACACCATTTTAAATCACCTGGAAAGTTTGTTGCAGTAAAACCGTTTTCACGGAGGATATTATCAACATCTTTAATGTCATCTGGTTTAATCATAATGTCAATATCGCTTAAATATCTCATCGCTGGTTGTGGATATATGTCGCTTATTAATGCAGTGCCTTGAAGAAGCAGAAAGGTTTTTCCGTTTTCTTTGAAAAGTTGTGAAAGTGTATCCAGTATTTGTGAAATCAGTGCGTTCCTTGCTGCATTCGAGTGGTAAAGATGCTGAAGTTTGAGCTTCTCTTTCTCTGGTAAAAGATCTAATAAACCTGCTTTCTTTAAATTGGTGAATATTATTCCACTAAGACCATACTTGAAGATTGTCTCTACGCTATTTTCCCACTGCAGGTAATCAATGGTTAAGGATTTAAAGTTGTTATTTTTGATTCTTTCCGCAAATATTGGTGAAGCCAAAAGCAAATATCTTTTTTCTTCTCTAATCAGATTAGCTATGTCAAAGACAAAACTTTCTTTTATTTTAGACATAGAAGATTCAACCTTTAAGTAACAGCCAACGAAAAATAGCTCAAGACAATCAATTAAAGAATATCTACAAAAATATATTACTACGACAAACTAGGATTATGAAGAAAATTTTATGAAGATTGACTTAAAGATTTTTGATGAATAATAAAAGTTTCAATTTCTTAATTCAAGATTATGGCTACCCGACCTTCTTCAAGGAAATTGTTTTTTTTGTTTTCAAATTCAATTTTGCGAGAATCTCTGTTGGGTATGACTATTTCATTTGACCCTTTTCTTCCTTCAATTGCTCTTATAACAAGAGGGTGAGGGCCTATGCGCGGATTTGCCAAGGCGCTTTTCAAATCATTTGTATAAACTACGATATTCCCTTTTTTAACATCATTTGCTGAAAACTTTGATATTCCATAAATTTCTTTTCCTCTTTCATTTATAATTTTTGGGAAAAGCACTGGGACGAGATGTAAATGTCGAGCATCAATGACAAGTCCTGAATATTCTCCTTTGACTGTTTTAATTGGAGTTGCAGTTGCACTCAAAAACTGGTTCGAAAGATTTCTTCTTCTCAATTTTTCTATCAGTAATTTATCAGGATTTTCAATTTCTGCCTCAGCTTTTATATGAGGCAACAGAAAAGAAGATAATTTGCCATATATTTGAATGACAAGCGTAGTTTTGGCAGTTTCTTCAGAAACAAGATAAGTACGTTTTTCTGCCAGTTTCACAACATTGTTAATCTTTGCGCCTACATATCTAATGCTTTTATTCAAATCTTCAACAGAAACTTTTGAATCAAGTTTAACTTTTTTAATAATTTCTATAAGATTTTTCTTGGCGAGAATTACTGATTTTTCTTTTGCAAGGCTTTGAGCAAGTCTAAATGGTTTGATGTTATTATCGACTTTTGCAGTGCCCCAAGCATATATTCTGCCTTGTGACCAATTGATTTTGCCGTTGTCAAAATATTGTATTGTGTCAGCGCTATGGGAGTAAGTTGATATTATTAATACAAGAATGCTCGAAATGGCAACTATAGTAAAGTTTAGTTTGTTTTTCCTCTTAAAATTATCCATCATATATATTTAACTAAGTGAAAAATGGTTTCAAATCAAGATAAAAAGATTATAGAGAGCTGGACGCTATTTGTGAAACTGCCTCTATGACTTTTGTGGAATCATTGTCATTGTTGAAAAAATTGACTGAAAATCTAAGGATATTACCCGTACGAAAGTGCCGTGCAATGATATTAAACTTTTCATAAAGCTTTTTTACCGCTATGGCGGCATCAATGTCATTCAATTGTATTGAAAGAAGTCCTGAATCGGGATATTTAGAGTAGTTGGAGGGTGTGAGGATATCTATATTTTTAATCTTGGAAAGTTCTTCAATCAATGCCTTTGTCTTACTTTTAATCGTTTCTTCGATTTCTTCTATTCCAGATTCCATCAATAATGAAATTCCTTCATCCAATCCTTTCATAAGTCCAGCATTTGTGTCAAACATTTCAAAGCGTTTTGCTGATGTATGTAATTCCATATATGGTTTGACAAAATCAAATTTTTTTATTGACCTATATCCTGCGTTAATACTTTGAATCTTTGGCAGCCAATCCTTTCTTATGTATAGGGCACCTGTGCTTTCAGGCCCTAGCATCCATTTTTGGCCTGGTATTGCGTAAAAATCGCATCCCAATTTGTGTACATCTACATTTATTTGTCCTGAAGATTGGGCGCCATCTATTAGCGTTGGAATTCCCTTCTCATTGGCAATTTTACATATCTCTTCAATAGGAAAACGAAATCCAGTCATACAGGAAATATGGCTTAACATAATGAGTTTTGTTTTTTTATTTATTGCGTCTCTTATACTTGATAAAAATTTTTCAGGAGAGGCAGTTTTGACAACTTTAAGACTGATCCCCTTGAGATTCTTAAGCTGAAGCCATGGGACAATACCTGCCGGGTGCTCTTCAGAAGAAATAATCACTTCGTCGTCCTTTTTAAATGAAAAGCAGGTTACGATAATGTTGATTCCTGATGAGGTATTTTGAGTTATGGCTATTTCATCATCTTCTGCTTTGAGAAATTTTGCAATTTTCGTTCTCAATGAATTTCGTATTTCTTCCTGAATGTCTCTCATTTTGAGGCTTCCAACACCTTCTTCAAGCTCGATTCTGTTTATTTTATCAATTGCTTCATAGACATTTTGAGCGCGTGGCGAACACCAACCTGTATTCATATAAACAAACCTATTGAATACGGGGAAGAGGAACCTTATTTTTTCTATCTTATCTTTTGAAATCATTTTAACTAGCCATCAGAAATGAATAATATTTTTAAGGCGATTACTGATTGACAATTACTTTTTTCGCTTTTTAGGTTTCCTTTTCTTCTCACTTAAAATTGCGGAAAGCTCTTTCATAAATTCATTAATGTCCTTGAACTGCTTATACACAGATGCAAACCTCACATAGGCAACATCATCAAGCTCGTGAAGTTTATTGATTACAAATTCACCTATTTTAGAACTTGGGATTTCTTTTTCACCTGTTTCTCTGATTAACATTTCAATTTCTTCAACAAGCGCCTCCTGCTCATTAATACTTATAGGCCTTTTTTCACATGCTTTTGCTATGCCGGCAAAGATTTTTTGTCTGTCGAATGGTTCTCTTCTTCCATCCTTTTTGATTACCATAGAGACCACATTTTCAATCCTCTCATATGTCGTAAATCTTTTCCCACATTTGAGACACTCTCTGCGCCTTCTGATGCTTGTGCCGTCCCTGCCTGTGCGTGAATCCACAACTTTGTCTTCATTATATCCGCAATTCGGACATTTCATTTAGATAAGTTCCTTATCTGAGAAACTAATTGAAATTGCCTTCAATTTTTATTCGTTTGATTCCTGCTTCTTCGAGCATTTCTTCTGCAAGGGAATCAGGATATCCTTCATAATAATATATTTCCTTTATTCGAGCATTGATCAGCATTTTGGCACAAAGGGAGCAGGGATGGTGTGAACAGAAGATTTTTGCATCAGCAATGTTGACTCCCGAAATTGCTGCTTGAATTATTGCATTCTGTTCGGCATGTAAAGCCCGACAAAGCTCATGCCTTTCCCCTGAAGGGATATTGAGCTTTTCCCTCATACATCCCTTTTCGAGACAGTGCATCAGTCCTGAAGGTGCTCCATTATATCCTGTGGCAAGAATCTTTTTGTCTTTTACAATTACACATCCCACCTGACGTCTTATGCATGTTGACCTGCTCTTTACTATATGAGCAATCTGCATAAAATATTCATTCCATGAAGGACGTTGTTGAGAATTTTTATTCTTCATTCTGAAGCCGGTGGCTGTAATAGGGGAATTTTTTACAAAGCTCTTTAACTTCATTTCTTACTTTATTAAGAAATTCTTCATCATCTCTCTTTTCTATGACATCGTTTATCCATTTTGCCAGAGTTTTCATTTCATTCTCTTTCAGCCCTCGAGAGGTGACTGCAGGAGTGCCTATTCTAATGCCGCTTGTTATGAAAGGACTTCTTGTTTCAAAGGGGACTGTATTTTTATTGACTGTAATGCCTGCTTTTTCCAATGCTTCTTCTGCTTCTTTGCCTGTTAGATTTTTATTGTTGAGATTAACAAGCATAAGATGAGTATCAGTGCCGCCTGATACAAGATGAAAGCCATAATTTAATAACTCTTTAGCAAGCGCTTGCGCGTTATTTATTATCTGTTTCTGATATGCCTTGAATTCATCGCTCAGCGCTTCTTTGAAAGCAACGGCTTTTGCCGCTATTACATGCATAAGAGGCCCGCCCTGTATTCCGGGGAAAATTGTCTTGTTTACCTTCTTTGCCAATTCTTCATTGTTCGTCATTATCATTCCGCCTCTGGGGCCTCGCAATGTTTTATGGGTGGTTGTCGTTACAAAATCACAGTAGGGCAAGGGATTTGGGAAGAGGTCTGCCGCAACCAATCCGGCGTAATGGGCAATGTCAGCCATTATGAGAGCGCCTGTTTCATCAGCAATTTCCCTGAATTTTTTGAAATCTATTTTTCTTGGATATGCACTTGCACCTACTACAATTAACTTTGGCTTGTATTCTTGGGCAAGACTTCTTACTTGTTCGTAGTCTATGGTTTCAGTCTCTTTTGTTACTCCATAGAAATGGACATTGTATAATATGCCCGAAAAATTGACTGGGCTTCCATGTGTGAGATGTCCGCCATGTGATAGGTCCATTCCTAAAATATGGTCTCCCGGTTTGCATACAGAAAAATAAACGCCCATATTTGCCTGAGAGCCTGAATGCGGCTGCACATTGACAAATTGAGCACCAAAAATTTTTTTAGCTCTTTCTATTGCAAGGGTTTCAGCTATATCAACATATTGGCATCCACCATAGTATCGTTTGCCCGGATATCCTTCAGCATATTTGTTGGTCATTATACATCCCTGTGCTTCAAGGACTGCTTCACTAACCATATTTTCAGATGCAATAAGCTCGAGTTTGTATTCAAGCCGTTCTGTTTCGCCTTTGATTGCTTCTGCAAGTTCAGGATCAATATCTTTTAGTCTTTTCAATTTGTTACTCCTTAATTTTTATTTGTTATAATTTTTATAGAGCTCTTCTTCTATGGCTTTGATTTTATCAAGTCGTCTTTGATGCCTATCGCCTGCAAAAGGGGTTTCAAGCCATATCTTGGTGATTTCAAGAGCTGTTTCTTCATCGATATCTCTTTCGCCCAATACAAGTATGTTTGAATTGTTGTGTTCTCTGCTCATCTTTGCGGTAAAAGAATTGTGGCAAAGAGTTGCTCTTACTCCGGGGAATTTGTTTGCCGTAATTGACATTCCAATTCCAGTGCCGCAGATTAGTATTCCTTTTTCTGCTTTTCCTTCTGAAATCCTTTTTGCTACTGAAACTGCAAAGTCAGGATAGTCACAAGATTCCTCATTGTTTGTTCCAACATCTTCAAAAGGAATGTTTTTTTGGGAAAGATATTTTTTTATCCTTTCTTTTAGTTTAAATCCCCCATGGTCGGCGCCTATGAGTAACATAATTCTTTGCCCTCAATTTTTGATTAAATCTCCTTTCGAGTTATATTGAAGGAAGGATAGTTGTCAAGAGAACATTTTCCAACACTGCTTTAAAAGACAAATAGAAAAATTTTTATATTCTATTACGCTTTTTTATTGTCCTCCTTCCTGTAAGCGGTCAACTGACAGTATAAGCGAAAGTTGTGTATTTTAATAAATCGTTGGGACTGCCATAGAAGTTTTTTTCTATTCTTTCTGTGTTGACATTGCCAATAAAATAATTAGAATGTCTTTGTCTATTTAAGCCGAAGTGGTGGAACTGGCAGACACACCATCTTGAGGGGGTGGCGCCGAGAGGCGTGCGGGTTCGAATCCCGCCTTCGGCAGTTTTTATATGAATCTATTCTTTGTCTTTCTGAAACAAAGTATAAATATAAGGCCGTAAATCTCCTGATGGCATTCTATGAGTATAATCGAAAGAATCTATAAGGGTGAATTTATTACCTAAAAATTCTGAAAGCATTCTTTCGTCATATCTCTTTATATCAAGACCACTGCATCTTTTAGCTCCTTTAAGTGAGAATGCGGCAATTATTACATAACCACTGAGTTTTACGGCATTGGTGAGAATTTCCAAATACGATTTTCTTGCCTCTTCATCCGTCAGAAAATGAAGCACAGCTCGGTCATGCCACAATGAAATGTTTCGAAGATTCAGCAATTTTTTTGGTTCTGATAGATCATCGATAATCCATTTGACTTTTGAAGAAAATTCATTGCCAAGCCTTTTTTTTAGTTTTGATATTGCAATATCGCTTATATCTGTTGCAATAATATTTCTGTATCCTTCACTTAGAAGATTATGGATTAATGTAGATACTCCACAACCTACATCGATAATTGCTTCATCTCTTTTTATATCGCATTTTTTTATTAATTTGAGGGATTGAGTTGGAATGGGTTCATACCACCCAAGTTTTTCTACAGGTTTCGATGAATAAACTTCATTCCAATGATCTTTCAGCATTTCTTACCTCAGTAGCCATTGATGGACGAATGCTGCAATAAGCCAAATACCAAAACTTGCTGCCAATGTGATAGTTAGTGAAAGCTCTCTTTTAAAGCATAGAAATGCTGCAACAAAAAATAGGATG
>RFHX01000057.1 GCA_003695725.1 Candidatus Schekmanbacteria bacterium | reverse complement strand
CGAATGAGCCGAAGTGTTTCAAAGGTATTGACAGGATTTGCAAGAGAATCTCCGGGGCCTGAAATTGCGGCTGTTGACAAATTGGGGAATTGTGAAACAGACTCTTTTACCTTTGAAAGAGCTTCAGCAGGCGATATTATCCTACTTGCAACACCGGGTCGGCTTTCATTAATACAGTCATAACTGCGATTACAATAGTTGCACAAAATATTGCATCGAGGCGCAACGGGAAGATGTACTCTTGCACAATAATTAGATGCTGTTGCAGAAAAACAAGGATGTGTTTCCTCATCATATTTATAAACAGGATTACTAATTTCTTTCATAAAATATTTTTCTTTGCTTCATAACCAAATTTTAAGTATCAATCTTTCTAATTGGAAAAAAAGTCAAGTCAAATAAAATGAGGTACATTGATAATGAAGAAAAAAACAGATGAGAGTCCTTTAATCGGTGCACATATGTCCATTAGCGGAGGTGTTAGCAAGGCGATTGAGAGAGGAGAAAGAATAAACTGCCGCACAATTCAGATATTCACAAAAAACAATACACGGTGGATGGCACCCCCACTCAAAAAGGATGAGATTGAAAGATTTCACAATCTCTATGAAAGAAGCAGGATAAAATCAATTTTCGCACATGATATATATCTTATCAATCTTGCAAGTCCTGACAAAACAATTTATGAAAAATCTAAAAAAGCTTTTCTTGATGAAATAGAAAGGGCAGAAGCCCTTAATTTAGACTTTCTTGTCTTTCACCCCGGCGCCCACCGTGGAAGCGGAAAAGAAGAAGGGTTAAAGAAAATTGCCAAAACAATAAGGGATATCTTAGTGAAAACAAAAAACTATAAAGTCAAACTTCTTTTTGAAACAACGGCCGGTCAAGGAACATCTATCGGCTCAACTTTTGAAGAGCTCGGATTTCTACTAAAACATTCAGGCAATTTAGAGCGGCTCGGAATTTGCCTCGATACCTGCCATATCTTTGCCTCGGGATATGATATTAGGACGGAAAAGGGTTATCAGAAAGTCTTTGATGAATTCGATTACTATGTAGGAATAAAAAATATCAAGGCAATACATCTCAATGATTCAAAAGGTGATTGCGGCTCACATCTTGACAGGCATGAACATATCGGCAAAGGAAAAATCGGAAAAAAAGGATTCAAGCTGATAATGAATGATAAAAACTTCAAGGATATTCCCAAAGTTCTTGAAACTCCGAAAGGTGAAGATATGAAGGAAGATGTTGAAAATATGAAGATACTAAAATCTCTTTGCAATTAGAAGTCTATTGCTTTTAGTTTAATTCGATTAACCTCTACTTTTTTAAAATTAAGAAAAAAAGTTTGACAACTGGTATGCATTTAAAAGTAAAATAAGAATTAGGTTTAAAGAAAAAAGTCCGTTTATCTTTTCATCTTTTACGAAATAAAAAAGAGAAAAATATGAGTCAATGGCATTACATTTTAAAGGGTGAAAAATTCGGTCCTGTCGATGAGGAAACATTAAAGCAGAAAATCGAATCAGGTGAAATTTCAGCAGATACTCATATTCTCAAAAAAGGATGGTCCTTCTGGACTCCTGCCCATCAAACCGAAATTTATAAAAAGACACTAGGTATCGTTGATAAGCCTGCGCAAAAGAATCTGGGTAAAGGCATAGAAGGTGCGGTAATGTCCCCCGCAGGTGAATTATCAATAAAAGAAGCTTTTGCATTTGGATGGAATACTACAAAATCCAATCTGGGATTTCTTATTCCTGCATATCTGATTATTTTCATTGCGCCTCTTATTCCCGGTTTTTTAGGAATGTTTGCAGGCAATAATGCATTTGTTGGGATTATCGTATTTCTTCTTTCTTTTATATTGAGTCTCTTGATGCAGATGGGTTCTCTCAAAATTGTCCTCAAATTTACTTATGGAGAAAAGCCAGTCTATGATGACCTAATAAATACCTATCCATTGATAGTAAAATATTTGTTGGCTTTAATAGTTGTATGCATAATCGTAGGCGCTGGAATGGTTTTACTGATAATTCCCGGTATTATCCTAATGTTGGCTCTTCAGTTTTTTGCTTTCGTAATAGTAGATAAAGAGGTTGGCGCTATAGAGGCAGTTAAAAAAAGCTATGCTATTACAAAGGGACACTGGCTAAATATTTTTCTTTTCAACTTGTTATTTTCCTTCGTCTCTTTTATTGGTTTTTTAGTTATAGGAATCGGGGCTCTTGTTTCAATACCTGTAGCTATGCTTGCCTATGCCCATTTTTATCGCCAATTGGCAGGTGAAGAAATACCATCAGAGCCCATAGAAGTGCCTGAAACAACAGAAGAAGAACCTAAACCATCAACACTTACTGAGAAGGGGATGGAAGAACCATCTCTTGATACTTCATCAGAACCTGAAGAGACAAAAAAACCTGAACCTGCACAAGGAGAAAAAGAAACAGAAGAGCTTAAAATTGAAGAAGATGATTTGGCAAATTTAAGTTTAGATGATATATCCGTAGAAAGTGAAACAGAATTAGAAGTTTTGGAAGAAGAAAAAGAAGTTGAAGCTCAGCCTGAAACCGTTGAAACAGAACAGAAGGAAGAAGAGCCGGAACCGCCTCCACCTCCTAAAAAACCTCTGAAATTTCAGTTTTCAGATTCAAAGAAAAAAGAAGAAGAAAAGTCCGAATCTGAATCTGAATAATTAGGTTTCTTCTACCTTGAAAAGTTAATCTTTATTTTCTCCAATGAGACGGAGATAGAATTTCAACAACAAATTTAATCTTCATCTCGAATTTCCTACATTACTCAAACTCAATTTTACAGTATCAGAAAAATTATTCAGAAAAAACATATTATGCAAAGTAATGAAAGAAATTCAAAAAGATGTTATTATTTTTTAAAATTAGAATGCAAAGTGACCAAACAATCATGTTGACAAAGGAAGAGATTGAAAAAATAAAGTCGCAAGAGATTCAAAAAGACGATAAAGTTTCGGTTACTATAGTAAACTGGAATGGAGGGGAATATATTGAAAAATGCCTTCGCTCCTTAGAAAAGCAAACTCATAAGAATATGGAAATCATAGTAGTGGACAACAATTCAACAGATGAATCAATTAAAATCCTTGAAAGATATTCATCAAAAATCAAACTTATACAAAATAATCATAATCTCGGATTCAGTAAAGCCCATAATCAAGCAATAAAGGCCGCCACAGGGAAATACATAATGCCTCTGAATTTTGATGTTACTCTTGATCCGAACTTTATTTATGAAATGTTGAAAGCAATAAAATTCAGCAGTGAAATTGGAATGGCATCAGGGAAACTTTATAAAAAGAAAGATGACAAAAACAGGATAATCGATACTACTGGAATAACGATGAATAATATGTATCCGGGCGACAGAGGTGAAAATCACATAGACAAAGGAGAGTATGATTCCTACGAATATATCTTTGGTGCTTCAGGTGCGGCACCACTTTTGAAAAAGGAAATGCTTGAGGATATCAAAGCAGATGGAGAATATTTTGATGAAGACTTTGTCTATTATGTTGAAGATGTTGACCTCTGCTGGCGAGCGCAGATTGCAGGATGGAAATGTATATATACTCCTTATGCAATAGGTTATCATGAGAGAGGAGCAACAAGAAAAGAAGATGATACAATTAAAAAAGGATATTATGTAATTGGTTATAGAAACAGATATTGCACAATCTTCAAAAACAGTTTTTCTTCAACTATTTTGAAAAAATTTTTTAGAATTGTACTGCGTGAAACCTACTTTTATTCATCACAATTTTTAGGATTTAACTTTTATGTGTTCAGAGTGCCTTTTGCTTTTCTAAAAATGCTTCCAGCTATGATAAAAAAAAGGCGACTGACTATGGCTAAAAAGAGGGTGTGTGCCGATTATATGGAAAAATTCTTTTTTAACCAAAGTTTATTGGGAGCACTGAAACAATGCCTCTTAAAGTAAAGTTTGTCTTTCCCTCTATCACCGGTGTCGGCTTTGGAAGCTATGGCAAAGGAATGGAAGAGTCCTGGATTAGCCACGGGCTGTCGTTGATTAGCGCATGTGTTAAAAAAGCAGGGTTTGATGTATCACTTGCTGATTTGAGATGTATGGGGGGATGGAAAGACTTCGAAAAGGATGTAGCTCATTCATCGCCGGATGTCTTGGCTGTAACTATGATGAGTGTTGATTTCAATCCTGCAATGAAGGCAATCGATATTGCAAAGAAGATAAACCCTGAAATCATAACAGTTGTTGGGGGACCGCATCCTTCAATTATGCCTGAAGAAGTTTTGGCTCAAGAAAAGATTGATTATGTGATAAAGGGAGAAGGAGAAATAAGTTTTGTCAATTTGCTCAAAGAACTAGATAGTGGACATAAACCATCAGAGCGTCTCATAGAAGGAATAAAACCAGACCTCGATGCACTGCCATTTGCAGACAGAGAGCTTTTTTCAAGTCTTGAATATCCACTTCCCGTAAAAGGATTCGATTCGCCCTTCATAACGATAATTGCCGGCAGAGGATGTCTATACAACTGCAGTTTTTGTCAGCCGGCAGAACGAAAGATTTTTGGTCCAAAGGTACGAAGAAGAAGCGTAGACAATGTATTGGAAGAATTGGAATATCTCGATAAAAAATATCATTTCAAGAGTATGATGATTCATGATGACTGTCTTACGGAAGACAGTGAATGGATTTACGACTTTTGCAAGAAATACAGGAAACGATTCAATCAACCCTTCGCCTGCCAGACGAGAGCAGACATAGTATGTAAGAATGAGGAAATGATAAAAGAAATGAGAAATTCAGGATTAAGTCTATTTTTCATTGGATTTGAAAGCGGCAACCAACGAATATTAAACTTTTTACGAAAAGGCACAAAAGTTGAACACAATTACAAGGCAGCAGAAATTTGCAGAAAATACGGGATTAAAATTTGGGCTAACTATATGATTGGAGTGCCTACCGAAACAAAAGAAGAAGTGATGGATACAGTAAGAATGATAAAAAAAATAAAACCTGACCACTATAGTCCTGCATTTTATACACCTCATCCCGGCAGTGACCTTTTTACATATTGTGAAGAGCACAACCTTTCACTGGTAAAAAGCCATGACAGTTATCGAAGAAACGCAACTGAATGCAAAATTAAAGGAATAGATTATGAATTTCTTTTTAATGCTCTCAACGAATCTCAAGGAATCACGGAGCCTTTGATCAAAATAAATAAATTAAACTGGTTAAAAGAAAAGGTAAGGCCATTTTTCAATGAACATCCGAGAATCAAGAAAATAGTAAAAAAAATCATTGGAAGCAGTTAAGATTACAAAAAGACTGCGCAAGATAATAACTAAACAAATATTCCAAAAAAAAAATTTTTATATCAGAATATGAATCATATCATCTACTATTTTTCCAAAACCTCAGCAATAGGACCCAGCAGTAGATACCGAATTTATCAGTTTCTTCCTTTGCTTGAAGCAAAAAAAATCAATATTCATATAAGTCCACTTTTTGGTGATTTCTATTTTAAGATTATTCAAATCAAGAATAAGCCTTTGAAAATTTTTATTAAAACAATTTACTCTATTTATAGTTTCACAAAAAGGTTTCTTCACTTACTGAAAATCGACAAGTCCACTTCTGTTGTAATTGAACACCAACTTTTCCCATATTTACCGGCTTTTATAGAAATACCTTTCATAAAGCGGGCAAAATATGTATTTCTCGAATTTGATGACGCTATTTACCTAACCTTTCTTCATAGAAAAAAATTTGAAAAGCTTCTGCCTCTCTACAATGGTGTAATTGCAGGCAATAAGAATCTAGCTGAATTTGCACAAAGGAGAAATAAAAATGTATTGATTCATCCAACCTTGATTGATGATGAAAGAGTGGTGGTAAAAAGAGATTATAGAATAAAAGACAAAGTTGTCATTGGATGGATTGGACTATCATGGAATTTCAAATATTTGACGATTATTCAGGAGGCATTGAGAGAGCTTTCAAAAAGATATGAGATTGTTTTGAGGATTGTTTCATCAGAAAAACTTTGCCTTGATGGAGTAATTACGGAGTTTGTCCAATGGGATTATGAAAAGGAATGGGAGGAAATTAGTTTCTTTGATATTGGAATTATGCCGCTCAAAGATGATGAATGGTGCAGAGGAAAATGTGGACTGAAACTGCTTCAATATATGATTGCAGCCATTCCCTCAGTAAGCAGTCCGGTGGGCATCAATAATGATATAGTTGACGATGGCATAAACGGCTATCTTGCTTCAAATGAGAGTGAGTGGATTGAGAAAATAGAAAAACTCATTTTGTCTGAAGACTTGCGGGAAAAAATAGGAAAAGCTGCACGAGTGAAAGCTTTGGAGAATTTTTCAATTCAGAAAAGGGGAAATGAGATCGTCTCTTTTTATGAAAAAATCGCAAAATCACAGATATAAATCACAGCTGGCTAAAAATATATTTTCTCTATGCATCCTCTTTCTATCATCTGCATTCTGCACTTTTTGCTGCTAATGGATGCACTTTCTCCCGGTATAATTCATTAAAAGCGTAAATCATTTGTTGCCTATCTTTTCAATTTTTGATTAATCCAAGAAATTCATTGTCAGAATAAGCGAATTTCTGGATATTCCGTGCCTACTCATTAAGGTACTTATTTTAGACCATCTGAGGAATAGATTTGTGCATCAAAGTCTTCATTTAAAATCCCGTTTTTCAAAAATCACTATTGCCAAAGACACTATTAAAACAGAATAGAGAAGAGCATAGCATACTGACCAAATAAGAAATGAAGAATTTATATTCTGTCCATAGACTGCCTGCATCTTTACATCAAAATTATCAAGATTTGGAAGAATATAATAAAGAGTTTCAGCTAAGATGCGCAGAGGCAAGGAAGCTTTCTTGCTAAGATTTTTAATATCAGTAGTTGCCGTGCCTATAATAAAAATTGCCAATGTAAATAGGGTGCTCAAAAAAGGAGTTGTAAAAGAAGAAAAAAGAATTGCCACAGCAGTGATAATAATCATTTCAAAGAAAATCAGAAAGACAGCTTGTAGAAGTTGAAATTTAAAAATTCCTGAGATAGACCACGATATAACCATCAACACAGTGCTCATTACAACAATATTGACAAGGATGATTGCAACCAATCCAATGAATTTTCCTAAAATGAATTGATATCTTTTTACTGGCTTTGCAAGAATCGTATATATTGTTTTCTTGTCTATCTCCTTATAGACGAGAGTAATACCGATAAAAATTGATATGAGAAGAGCAAAAATCTCTATAGCGCTCAATCCAATATCTTCTACTATTTTTGAATGTTCTCCGATTGATAGGCGCCCCAGAAGTACGGCTGAAAAGATAATAAGGAGTGAAAAAATGATTATGTTATAAAGTACACGATCCCTGATAATTTCTTTAAATGTGTTGAAGGCAATTACTAAAATTTTCATTTGTTCTCAATTTTCTCAAAGAATATCTCTTCAAGAGACTTATGAGCAGGCGAAACTGATATTATTTCACCGCCCACATCCATAATTTTTTTCAGAAGTTTTTGTTTTTCTCCTTTATTAGATTCAAAAACCAAGAACCCTCCCCTTTCCTTCAAAAAACCTTCAATATTTGTAAGAAGCTGATGTATTTGAGTATTTGGAGCCTTGACGGTTATTTCATAATTCCCTTCACCTTCTCTTCTAATTTCATCTATTTTTTTGACTTCAATAAGATGTCCTTTATTGATTATTGCCACACAGTCACAAATCATTTCCACATCTGAAAGAATATGTGAACTGAAAAAGATTGTTTTCCCTTTATCTTTTAGATTTAAAATGATTTCCCTGATATCCTTTCTGCCAATGGGGTCGATACCTGACATTGGCTCATCGAGAATGATTAGGTCAGGGTCATTTATGAGCGCTTGAGCAATACCAATTCGTTGAAGCATACCTTTCGAATATTTTTTAAGGGGACGAGAAGCGGCAAAAGTAAGTTTGACCTCATCAAGAAGAACATCAATTCTTTTCTTTAAAGTTTTCCCTTCTATACCAAAGAGGTTTCCATAAAACTTCAAAAATTCATATCCTTTAAGATAATCATAAAAGTATGGCTCTTCCGGAAGAAATCCTATTCGATTCTTAATAGAAACATTTTTTGGATCTTCGCCAAAAATTTTAATCGTTCCGGCTGTGGGTGTAATAATGCCAAGAATCGATTTAATGGTTGTAGTTTTGCCTGCCCCGTTTGGGCCCAAGAATCCTGTTATTTCACCTTCTTTAATGGAAAGAGAGAGATTTTCTACCGCTGTAACGCTCCGCAGAAAAAAACCGCTTCGATATTTTTTTGTAAGCCCCTCTATTTCAATGGCATTCATTCTCTATTATATGAAACATTACTTTAAAAGATAGTTTATATATGATAATAATCTTTGTCGCAAATGTGAAATAAAAAAGAAAGTTTTATAATATAGAGGAGTTATGCCGCATCTTCTTCCTCCTTTTCCAAGGATGCGGCTTCTGTTAGGTATTTTTCAACACTAATATTTAAAACAGCCGGATCCAATACTTCAACAATTTCTATGTCGCTTCTATCTTTTTCCTTTTTCTGAGATGTTTTTTCCGGCTCCATAATATCTGAAATCGTCCATTCTGCAGAGACATCGCTTGTTGGTGGATTGATATTTATAATTCTCGGTTGAGGAAGAGGATTATTTTCACCATCTGTGATGACCATTATTTTTGGATGAAGAAGATTCACTCTGTTTGCATTGATAACTATTCCTATACAATTATTTCCAAGACGCACTAAACTCCCAACAGGATAAAGTCCCATAGCCCTTATGAAATGCTCAACAAGTTTCGGATGGAAATGATACCCCCTGTCTCTATAAAGAATTTTAAGAGCATTGAATGGAGGCATCCCTTTTTTATAAACACGCTCACTTGTCAGCGCATCATAAACATCAGCAATGGCAGTCATCATACCAAAGGTGCTAATCTTGTTTCCCGGTACAGAATTAGGATAGCCACCACCGGCATATTTTTCATGATGTTGTAGGACCATCAATATTGCACGGCGATCAAACCCGCCTGTCTCTTCAAGAAGTTTGGCTCCTGCTTCAGGATGTTTTTTCATATTTGAAAATTCCCATTCGGTTAGTTTCCCCGGCTTATTCAATATTTCAGGAGGTACCTTCATTTTACCGCAGTCATGCATAATGCCGCCTGTACCTATGATTTGGAGCTCCCTTTTAGAAAAATGAAGATACTTAGCGAGAGCAATTGTCAAAACCGCAACATTCAGCGAATGTTTAAAGGTGTATTCATCATATTCTTTAATTTTAGCAAGGGTGAGCATTGTGTCTGCATTCTCGAGGATACTATCAACCATTGATGCAACAATTTCTTCAACCTTGCCAACATTTATATTTTTCCCTTCTCGAATCTCTTTTAAAACCTGAGTCGTGCTTTCAGTTGCTTTGGCATAGAGAGTTTTGCCTTTTACAAATTCCTTTAAAAAAGCCCTTTTTTCCTTCCTTTCATCTTCAGGAATCTGGTCTACCTCTTTTTCCCCTTCATATCTTACGCCATCTTCAAGAGTAGTAACTTTCTTCTGCATCGTTTCATCTCCTATACAATAAAAAACTCAATTTAATTTTACAATTCTCTTAAT
>RFHX01000056.1 GCA_003695725.1 Candidatus Schekmanbacteria bacterium | reverse complement strand
ATTGGACATACAGACAGCATCGGAAGCGAGAAGTATAATCAGAAACTCTCAGAAAAGCGCGCTGAGGCCGTAAAGAATTATTATGTCGAAAAGGGTGTTGATGCTTCCATAATTGAAGCAATAGGGAAAGGTGAAAGTGAACCTGTAGCGGACAATAAGACAAGGGAAGGGCGAGCAAAAAATAGAAGGGTCGTTACTGAGCTTCATCTAATAAAGAAATAATTTTGGTTTGAAGAAAAAGAATAGGAAGAGCCCCTTTGTAGGGGCTCTTTTTTTATTGTTTGACTTAACATTGTTAATAAACTATTTTCTTCCTTGTAAGATTTATTTTAGTTACGACTACTGCTATGTAATGAAGCGGTAGATGTATTTAGAGAGAACAATTATTTTTTTGAGGAGATTTGAGATGAAAGTCCATAGCGCAAAATTGAATGTAATTTTAGTTTTAATTTCTTTTTTTCTTGTTGCAGGAAGTTTTACTGCCTGCAGTAAATCCTCATCAGAAAAAGAGAAACCAGCTATACGTGTCAACAATGAGACAATAAGTGAGAAAGAATTTGATTCTGTGCTACAAAGAGAAATTTCTGCTTTGGCGGCTCAGTATAAGAGATTTGGAAGAGAGTTTAATCCTCAAAGCGAAGATGCAAAAAGGTTCATATCTCAGATAAAGCAAAAACTAAGCCAAGATATGGTACAGCGCCTTCTTATTCTCGATGCCGCAAAAAAAGCAGGTATCAAAGTGGATAATGCTGAAGTAGATGAGCAGTTAAAACATATTAAGGAGAGATTTGGCACTGAAGGATTTGAAAATTTTAAGAAGGAGATGGGGTTTGATGAAGCATATATAAAGCAGGATATTTCAAAGCAGATGATGATTAGAAAATATTTGGATAGTTTATTGAAAGATGTAAAAGTAGATGATAAGGAAGTAGCAGAATACTTTGAGAAAAATCACTCGAAATACGACCAACCAGAGATGATTAGGGCAAGCCACATCCTTCTCAAGACAGAAAAAGAAGCAGAAGACATTAGGAAAAAAGTGAAAGCAGGCGAGGATTTTTCAGAATTGGCATTTAAATTTTCCATTGACCCTTCAGCAAAACAAAATAAGGGGGACTTAAATTATTTTCCCAGAGGCGTTATGGACAAGACATTTGAGGATGCAGCATTCTCTATGAAGAAGGGAGAAATAAGCAAACCTGTCAAAACTCGTTTTGGATATCACATCATTAAGCTTGTTGACAGAAAGCCTGCTGTCAAGGCGACACTCGAAGGCTCGAAAGAAAAGATTTTGAATGATTTGACAGATGAAAAGAAAAATAAAATTATTGGAGATAAATTGGCTGAACTTCAAAAAGTTGCAAAAATAGAAATAAATATCGATTTTGGAGGTCCTGAAAATGACAAAACTGGAATGGAAAAAAAGTGATGATCCTGAAGTCAAGGCATTTGCTTCAAAGATTGAGTCTAAAGTAAGAGCTAAAGCCAAAGATGGCAAATTAAAATGTGCAGAAGCCTTTGCCTTGGCAAGAGAAGAGAATGTACCTATAAGCAGAATCGGAGAAGCTTTGAATGAATTGGAAATCAAGATTTCAAACTGTCAACTTGGATGTTTTGAGTGATTGATAAAAATGAAAAATATAAAAGACGAACTTAGGAAAAAAATTTTAAAATGTTTAAAAAACAATGAAGACCCTTTGGAGGGCTTTTATTGCGATGAAGAAACTAAAGAAGCAATCCTTGCAGTGTTGATTGCGGGAAGACATTTATTGTTGGAAGGTCCGCCCGGCGTTGGGAAAACGACAGCGGCAAGGATAATTGCCCGTCTTTTGCCTTCTATGAAAACAGTGGAAGGATGCAGATATGTTTGCCACCCTAAGAGAGCAAATTGTCCAGATTGTTCAAGAATGTCAAAGATTAAGAAAATTGAAATCGAGGGAGAGAAAAGATTTGTGCGCGTTCAAGGTTCTTCTGAACTTCTACCAGAGGATTTGATAGGAGATATTGACCCAGTGAATGCTATGAAATATGGAATTCACGACTATAGGTCTTTTACTCCCGGAAAGATTCATAAAGCCAACAGAAAAATCTTATTTATAGATGAGCTCAATCGTGTGCCTCAAAGGACACAAAATACTCTTTTGCAGGTTTTAGAAGAAGGGATTACAACAATAGGCGGGTTTGATATCGAAGTTAAAGTCGACACGCTTGTCATAGCGACAGAAAATCCTGAAGAATATGCAGGCGTGGAAAAAATATCAGAAACATTGAGCGACCGTTTTGAGAGAGTACGTGTTGGTTATCCTACAAGAGAGCAGGAGATAGAGATAGTTGAACGATATGGAAACAAAATCGATGAAATTAAAATTGATAGAAAAAGGATCGAAGCAATTTCTGAGATATCGAGACGCGCCAGAGATAATGAAGACCTTGAAAACCCTCCAAGTGTACGAACAACGCTCTCGATTTATGAACAAGCCCAGGCACTCGCCAAATTAAGAGGGAAAAAGGAAGTGAGTAGTGAAGAGGTTTATGATTCAGCGCGCCGAGTGTTGTCAGGAAGAATAACGATTTCCGGCGACAGTTCTTATTATGATGACCGGGAAGGATTTATAGAAAAGGTGATCGATAGAGATGAATTATGATTGTTCCTGAATTAAATGACCTTAGAGTTTTGCTTCTTGCAAATGAATATCCTCCAGTAGTAGATTCCATTTTAAAAAAAGCACTTTCAAACAAAAATCCTATTCCTGCTGATTCATTAAAGAAGCATGGAACTTTGAAAGTCGATGTTGACTCGCTTTCACCGCTTCTAACTTCAAAAATACTTTCCCTTGTCAAGGAGTGGGTAGCTGGCAAAGTTTCATCAAAAATGAAAGGCAATTTTTCAGAAAGCGAAGTATTTTTTCTTGGATTGCCTGAAGTTGGAAAGAATGTTAAGGAATTATGTACTGCTGTAATAGAACAGTTCAAACCTGACTGTATTGCTCTTACCCTGTCTCCAATGCAAAATTTTATTCAAAATATTTATCATTCCTTCAGTGTATATAATTTTTTGGGAATTCCTACAAACTTCAATACAGTGTATAAGGATGGGAATGAATCGGCTATTTATAATACTTATTATCCGGGAGGCATATGGGAAACGGCTATAATTAAAGCATGGACAGATGACATTCCTCTTGTGCCTGTTGGAAAGCCTGAAAGGCGCCTTGAAGTGGGTGAAATCAGAAGCCCCGGTTATCTTGAAGATAGGCGAAGACTAAGGAGCATTTCAAAAGAGATAATTGGAGAGTTGAAGGAGATAGAAGAATCTTCTTTCAATCTGGAAGAGATAGATTCTTTTTTATTCGAGATGTCAGGAAAATATACAAAAAGCTATTATGCCGATCAGGAAACTGTTAGAGAATTGATGGATAAGGCAATTTACTGTATAAGCCGCCTTTACGAGCTTCTGTGCAGACAGCCCTTTGATAGAGTACTTGTAATTGGTGAAATGTCATATATTTATGAAGCCCGCAAATTTTTCCAATCTCTTATTGATGCTGGTATCAGATATGACAGTGAGTTATATCTCAAACCTTCGAAAGAAACAGGCATATATGGTTTGAGATTTTTGCCCGACACAATATCGGCATCCTATGGCATTTACACAGAATACGGTATTTCTGATACATTGGCCCAAGAGTTGTTTCGTAAGGAATTGAGAAAATGGGGCAGGAGATTGAGAAAAAATGAAATCACCTCACAAACAGCGGATAAACTTATGATGGATATCGTGGAGAAAACAAGAAATCACCCCCTTCTCCTGAGAGGTGCAAGTGTCAGAGGCAGTATTGCATTCAAAGAATTATATAACTCCTTTGTCCTTTTAAATGGATTTAATTCAAGAGCAAGCATTGAGAAAGCCGCAAATATTACATTGCCCTGCCGTGTGATGAGAAAACCTGGTGTTGAAGAAAGTGAAGAGGAAATTATCGAGGGTATAGTCAAAAAGGTGCTTTATGGTTTGGAAGGGAAGAAGAAAAAGGAAGAATATCGGGGAGGATTTGAAGGGAAAAAAGTACCCCTATCAAAGGAAGATGTAAGAAGAGCTCTTGAATATTTGAAAAAACATGCATTGGATAACAAAAATGATGAAGGTGCCATTGATGAAAGGTCTTTACTTTCAACAGCCGACCTCGATGATGAACTTATAAAAGAACTGCTTGACCGTTATGGACAAGTATCGAGGACAAGAAATGAAGGGCTTCAAAAACTTCTCGATGATATGGCAAGCAGAGGGTACATCAGCAATATGACTCCAAATTCGATGAGATTTACTTCTAAGGGAATAAGCGAATTGAGAAAAAACATTGAAAATTTAAGAAGACAGGGATTGATTGGAGAAGAGGAATTCAAAAAAGCATTGGAAGAAATTGAGAAACTCGAGAAAAGAAGCATCGATGGCAAGCCTGAATTTGATGGGGAAAAATTGTCCGAAATAGTTGCCGACTTTATGGATATTCAGCACAAATTCAAGAATGAGGATTCCACCTTGGAAGACGCTTATGTACATTATGTAATGAAGGAGAATAGGGGTGAAGATGTTGAGAGTGACAGATTGAAATATCGCAATTTGCAGGTTCTTATTTATCGCCTTCAGGATAGGGGATTGGTAAGAATAAAGGACAGGGGAAAAATCAATTTTTCACTAACAGGTAAAAGTCTTGAATGGCTTTTGGATGAGCTTATAAAGAAATCCCATGCAAGCGGGCTAATAAAAGATGCTTTTAAACAGGACCGCGCCGCAGCAAATGTCGTAGATATCCGTCCTTATATGAAAGGCGACACATTTGGTGATATTTCAGTTATTCATACGATAAGAAATTTGATTAAAAAACAAAAGGCAATTGATGAAATTGAACTGAGGGATATTATTTCCTATGTTAAACTGCCGACACGGGCGGAGGATATTGTTCTTTGTTTGGATGTTAGCGCATCGATGAGAAAACAGGCAAAGCTTCGTTTCGCCAAGATTGCCGTAACGGCGCTCGCTCGGGCCGCAGTCGAGAAAAACTATAGAGTGGGACTTGTTGCATTCAGCAATGAAGCTGAAGAGGTCTATCCTATAAGTAGAAGTTTCACAGGAATTACAGACGCAGTAGTAAAACTCCGAGCCGACCAATATACGAATGTTGGCAGAGGGATAGAATGCGCTTTGAAGATGCTAATTCGAGAAAAAGTGCCTTGGGAGAAACACATAGTCCTTATAACTGACGGACAGCCCAATGCCGCACCCGGCATAGGAAATAGGGTTTCCTCGAGCGCCGAGATGAAGAGGGAGGAAATTGGTTATAGATTTGCTCTTCAGATGGCTCGTAAAGCGGCGCAAAGGAATATAAAAGTTTCCATTTTACTTATTACTGATCCGGACAATCGCGGTATTGACTTTGCCAGAAAGATTGCCCTTATTGGAAAAGGTAGATTTTATCGTGTAAGTTCAGCTGAAAAAATTCCTATAAGCGCCCTTCGGATGATGGCTTGAATTATTGCCAATTAGCCATCTTCTAAATTCCTTCGATGAGATTTAAAAAAGAGAGCAATTGAACTCTCTCGCTTAAGGGTTTAGTAAAAGAAAATCATTCCCTTTTAAATCTTAAATAGCTTATACCTGCTGTTTCTATTAGGGTGAGTGAAATTCTTGCAAAAATATCTTGTGTGGGGGACAATGAAAGTTTTAGATGAAATAATAAATTCTTGAATAGTGAAAGAAGTTTTCGGATATATGAAAATGGTGTGACAGGGACTAACAAAGCAGATTGATTTCATGTTGTCCTTCTATTACCAATCTTGACAATGTGGGTTTCCTCTGTTAGCGTTTGTGCCGTTATTTCAGAAAATTTTAACATTTTTTGGGGAGTAGATATGGCTGGAAAAATTGGAATCATAGGCGGAAGCGGTCTATATGCAATGGATGAACTCGAAAATATAAAGGAGATAAAAGTTGATACACCCTTTGGAGAACCTTCGGATGCTTACATATCTGGTGAGCTCGATGGGAAGGAACTCATTTTTCTTCCGCGCCATGGACGGGGTCACCGCATTCTTCCTCATGAACTCAATTTCAGAGCAAACATCTTTGGAATGAAAAAACTTGGTGTTGAATGGATTATTTCAGTGAGTGCAGTAGGCAGTATGAGAGAAGATATCGAGCCGGGACATATTGTAATTCCCGACCAGTTTTTTGATAGAACAAGAATGAGGCCTTCCACTTTTTTTGGCAACGGCATTGCGGCTCATATCCAGTTTGCAGACCCCTTATGTGAAAATTTAAGAAAGATTCTTTATGATTCTGCAGTCAAAGCAGGGGCAGTTGTGCATAAGGGAGGAACTTATATCTGTATTGAAGGTCCTCAATTTTCTACAAGAGGAGAATCTATGATTTACCGGCATTGGGGTGTTGATGTAATAGGAATGACTAATCTTCCTGAGGCTCGACTGGCAAGGGAAGCAGAGATATGCTATGGCACAATAGCACTGGCGACAGATTATGACTGCTGGCATACTGCTGAAGAGGATGTTACTATTGATGCCGTTCTTGAAATTATCAAAAAGAATGTGCAGATGGCTCAGAAGATAATCAAGAATGCCATAAAAATAATTGGAGGAGAGAGGAATTGTGAATGCGCATCTGCTCTCGAAAATGCAATCATCACTGATAAATCCCTTATTCCGCAGGAGCAAAAGGAAAGGCTCGAAATTCTTATAGGCAAATATTTATAATTTTAGGAATCTTTATTGAGCTTTAACTAATAACGAAACAGAAAATATAATGAAAAAAATATTTCCGGATGAATGTGGACACTTTGGAGAGTTTGGCGGAAAATTTGTGCCTGAAACTCTTATGGTTGCTCTATCTCAGCTTGAGAGAGCTTATCTCAAATATAAAAAAGATAAAAACTTTCAAAATGAGCTGAATAAATATCTTTCAAAATACGCCGGAAGGCCAACGCCCCTTTATTATGCAAAGAGACTTTCAAAATATTTAGGCAGAGGGAAAATATATCTTAAACGGGAAGATCTTCTTCATACAGGAGCACACAAGATAAACAATACCCTTGGTCAGATAATTTTGGCAAAAAAGATGAAGAAAAAGAGAATTATTGCAGAAACTGGCGCAGGACAACACGGAGTTGCCACAGCAACGGCTGCGGCACTCTTCGGTTTGCAGTGCGACATTTATATGGGAGAGGAAGATACTGTAAGGCAGGAATTGAATGTTTTTAGAATGCAGCTGCTTGGTTCAAAGGTTATTTCTGTATCTTCAGGAAGTAAAACGTTGAAGGATGCTATCAATGAAGCTCTCCGCGATTGGGTTACAAATGTTGAAACAACTCATTACATAATTGGTTCTGTCGTAGGACCTCATCCGTATCCAATGATGGTCCGTGATTTCCAATCAGTAATCGGTTATGAGGCAAAAAGACAAATCAAAAAGGAGGAGGGAAGATTGCCAGATTATTGTCTTGCTTGCGTTGGAGGGGGCAGCAACTCAATTGGCTTATTTTATCCTTTTATAAAGAACAAAGAAGTCAACCTTATTGGTGTGGAGGCAGGAGGATTGGGAATAAAAACCGGGAAACATGGAGCCTCTCTTGGCGCAGGAGAAAAGGGAGTTTTTCATGGCGCAAGGACATATATACTTCAGGATGACGATGGACAAATAATTCCTGCTCATTCCGTTTCTGCGGGGCTTGATTATCCGGGTGTTGGACCTGAACACAGTTTCTTGAAAGATTCTGGAAGGGCAATTTACAAAAATGTAACAGATGATGAAGCATTGGAGGCTTTCAAGCTTCTTTCGGAGAAGGAGGGAATTATTCCGGCATTAGAAAGTGCTCATGCTATTGCCTATTTGTTGAAGCTTTCCAAGGAGATTAGAAAAAAAGATATCGTAGTTGTATGCCTTTCGGGGCGTGGTGATAAGGATGTTGATGCCGTGCGAAAGATTTTTTCCAAAAAAAACAATGTTTAAATTTTTGAGAAGAAATTTTAAAAATGCGGAAAGGGAAAACATTAGAAAGGGTAGGGAAGGAGAAGATATTGCCTGCGCCTATTTGAAGAGAAAGGGATATCGCATTATTGAAAGGAATTTCCGGGCTTCTGTTGGAGAGATAGATATTATAGCGCGTGACGATAAATACACTGTTTTCGTCGAAGTAAAAATGCGAGTTTCTGATGACTTTGCAAAGCCTGAAGAAAATGTGGATTACAGTAAACAACAAAAAATTAAAAGATGCGCTGAATTATATCTTTTGCAAAATGGTCTTTATGATACTGACTGCCGTTTTGATGTTGTTTCAATAAAGAGCAATGGGAAAGAAGAGAAAATAGAATTAATAAGGAATGCTTTTTCAATTTAGGAGAGATAAAGATGAAGGCGCTAAATAGAAATATCAGCGTTAAATTGGCACTCCTTTTCTTTCTTTTCCCAATTGTTTTTTCTCTCGGGTGTTATGCACCTCCTGTTACAAACAATCTTTCAGCTATGGAGCTTTTTGCGTATGGCAAAAAGCTTGTTGATAAGGGTGACTACAAGGATGCTGTGGATGTATATAAAAAAATAAAGTTTAATTTTCCTGACAGCATCAAAGTTTCGCGCGCTCGTCTTTTTGCGGCAAATGGTTATTATGCAGATGAGAAATATGAAGAAGCGATTGCAGAGTATAAAGAATTTACAAAATATCATCCTGCACACTTGGAAGTGCCTTTTGCCTATTATAGAATTGGTATGTCGAATTTCTATCAGATTCTTCCAAGCCAATTGGACCAAACGAAAACGAAAGAAGCTCTCGAAAATTTTAACATTATAAGAGAAAGATATCCTGAAAGTATCTATTATGATATTGCAGGAGAAAGAATATCTTTTTGTAAAAGGCGTCTTGCTGAGCACAGTTATGGCATTGGAAGATTTTATTATAAAATGAGAATGTATAGGCCTGCAATAAAACGGCTGAAGAGGTTTATAAGGGATTGTGAGATTCCGGATTTGAAGATAAGGGCTATGGGCATTCTTGCTGAATCTTTGTGGAAAGATGAAGAAAATGAAAGGGCTCTTATGCTCTACAAAGAAATTGCCCTTATTTATAAAAATACGGCTTACGGAAAGCGCGCTTTACAGATGCTTAAGCGTTATGGTGCAGATTATGAAATTGAAGTTCCTTCTTCCTTGCAGTAAAAATATTGGAATATTTTGAAGACAGCTAAGATTTCTTTGTTTTGTCAGGCGGCTTTCTCATCCCATCGATGAGAAGACTGCCGGAAAACCTAATCAATTTGCCAATATCAACGTATTTGCTTTGTGATGTAGATGCGAGCATAAAAGAATTAAGAATGCTTATCAGCGAAAGGGCAGCCATATGAGTGTCTACCTTCTTTAAGTATCCCTTTTCTATTCCGTCTTTGATAAGCGATTCAAGCCCGTGTAGTATTCTTTCAAGATATTGTTCATGAAAAGTGTCGTGAAAGTATGGAAGGACAAGATTAGGGTCTTTAAGAAAGATTTTCTTCAGTAATTCGTTTGATTCAAGGGTCTCAATAGAGTTGAAAAGTCTTTTTTTCAGGAGTTTGTAAGGATTCTTCTCCTTCTTTTCAATTTCCTTTAGTCGTTTTAAAACCTTTTTTCGTTCCTTTTCAACTTCACGGAATATGACAGCATAGAAAAGGTCGTCTTTATCCTTGAAATAATAAAAGGTCGTCCCGAGTCCTACGCCTGCTTTTTTGGCTATTTCTCTTATTGTTGTATCTTTGAATCCTTTTGCGCTGAATATTTCCAGAGCGGCATCTAAGATTCGCTCTTTTCTATTGACCTTTTTTTCTGAAGCCAATTCTTCAATATCTTCCGATTTTGGATACTATAAATTTATCTGTTCAGTAACTCTTTGAATTAACAAAAAATTTTAACAAAAGAGGAAATAGAAAATGGTAAAAACTTTCTTAAAAACTACAAAGAT
>RFHX01000055.1 GCA_003695725.1 Candidatus Schekmanbacteria bacterium | reverse complement strand
TTTTTTTACTATCAATTATTTTCAATGCTAATTTTTAGTCTATGCAATTTTCAAATAAACTTTAGAAAAGAAATTCTTCATTTATCATAACGCATATTGGCTTCTTCAATCTATTATTTGCCACAACAAGTACGCTCTTTCCTGATTAGAGAAAAAGATATGTTTCACTCCTATCATACCGATAAAAAAGCTAAAAACTTTACTTTTCACCAAAAAGAGAGTACGAATTGATAATATGATTGATATACATTGCCATATATTGCCGTCAATTGATGATGGATCAAAGTCTCTCGAAGAATCCATTGAAATGGCTCGTATTGCCGAAAGAGATGGAATTAGAAAAATAGTGGCAACTCCTCACCAGCTTGAAGGTCTATATCAGCCAACTTCGGAAACTATTCTGTTAAAGATAGCCCTGATCAATAAGACTCTGCAGGATTTGGGAAGCCGTATCGAAATATTGCCCGGATCAGATGTTCATATTGCGGCAGATTTAGTCCCTAAAATAGAAAGCGGAGAAATCCTTTGCATAAACAGAAAAAACTATATTCTTTTAGAATTTCCAAATCAATTTGTACCAGACAGAATCTTGAAGCTGCTTGAAAATCTTTTTCTCAAAAACATAATACCCATAATCACCCATCCGGAAAGAAATTTCCTTTTCCAAAGACATCCAAACCTTTTATGCGATATGATCAAAGCAGGCGCTCTCACTCAGATTACTGCTATGAGCATTACCGGCGAGTTTGGAAAGGAAGCAAAAAAGTGTGCAAAAAAAATGCTCACTCATGGTATGACACATTTCATTGCATCAGATTCTCACTCTTCAAATCATAGGCCTCCAGTAATAAGCACATGTATAAAACATTTAAAAAAGATAATATCAGACGAGGAAATTGAAGAGCTCGTATCAGGAAATCCCGAAATGGCTATTACCGGAAGAAGAATTTATCCTCGAGAACCAGAAAAAATCAGGACCTTTTTTGGATTTTTCTAAAGAAAGGCGGCACCCGGATTCGAACCGGGGAATAACGGTTTTGCAGACCGCTGCCTTAGCCACTTGGCTATGCCGCCAACATAATGTTGTAAACCTTCTTCTCCAAGAAAAATGGATATTGCCGCTTCGCAACTAAAAGGTTTCAAAAAAAAGAAAAAGCGGGAAACGGGACTCGAACCCGCGACCCCAACCTTGGCAAGGTTATGCTCTACCAACTGAGCTATTCCCGCTTATTCCAGAATGTATATTTTACAAAAAAGAAGGTCTTTGTCAAGATGTCTATCCAATGGATATAAAAGATTTTTACTTATCTCTTATCCCTTATTTTATACTTTTCATTCCTTGATGTAAGCATCTGCAATTTCTAAATTTTCTTGCAATCAATTTAAATTGGGAGAAATATTTCACCTTCCATAAACTTAACTGCTCTTCCCTTTAAAATTACTCTATCGTCCAGAAGTTTACATATGATTTCACCACCGCGCTCTGATAATTGCCGGGCATATAATTCGTTTTTCTTAATTATATTTGCCCAGTAGGGGGTTAATTCACAATGAGCTGAACCTGTAACAGGGTCTTCATCTACACCAACCTTAGGGGCAAAAAAACGGCTTACGAAATCTGAATCTTTAGCTTTAGCCGTAATAGAAACGCCGCGAAGAGGAAGTTTTTTCAATAGATCAAAATTTGGATCAATGGAAAGAATATCATCTTCACGCTCGAAAACTGCAATATAATCTTCCGATTTGAGGACCTCGATAGGTTTTTCCCCGAGCCCTTCTATCAAGAGTTTAGGAGCAGCACAAGATACAGGAGGTTGAACGGGAAAGTCCAAAACGATGAAATCTTCCTCTTTTGAAACCAACAAAGTACCGCTTTTAGAAATAAATTTGATCTCATTACGGTTGTAAGACAACTCATTGAAGATAACAAACCCAGCAGCAAGTGTTGCATGGCCGCATAATTTAACTTCTGTCTTCGGAGTAAACCAACGAATTGAAAAAGAATCATTTTCTTTTATGAAAAAAGCGGTTTCTGAAAGATTATTCTCTTTGGCTATATTTTGAAGAATTTTGTCAGGAAGCCATTTATCAAGTTGACAGACAGCAGCTGGATTCCCACTAAAAATTTTTGAAGTAAAAGCATCTATCTGATAGAGCTTAATATTCATAATTGCTATCATTCAAATCTTAAAACTTCTGCAGGCTTCAATTTAGAAGCATATTTAGCTGGATAAATGGTTGAAAGATACGAAAGAATAATACTTGAAGCAACTATGAGAAAAACCGTCAAGAAATCAATATCAACAGGAATGTGTGAAGTATAAAAAACCGTATCATCAAGTTTGACGATTTCATATTTCTCAAGAAGATAGCAAAGGAGAAGACCAATAAAAGCTCCTGACATTGTGCCAATCATTCCTGTTATAAGTCCTTCGAGCATAAAAATACGCATAATCTTTTTCCCTGTAGCACCAAGTGATTTCAATATGGCAATATCTCCCCTTTTTTCGATTACTGTCATTATAAGAGTATTGGTTATATTGAATACAGCTACAAGTACTATCAATAGAAGGATTGAAAACATAGCGACTTTTTCAAGTCTCAATGCTGCGAAGAGGTGTTTATTCATCTCACTCCAAGTTCTAATTTTTAGCCCTTTCGCAAGGGGTTTTAATAATTCAGCTATTTTATCTGCTTCGAATATATCATCTATATAGATGTCTATCGATGTTGCATCATATTTTGTAGATAGAAGTCCTTTTGCAGAATCAAGAGATATAAAAACTGCTGTTGAGTCAAATTGATAAATGCCGCTTGAAAAAATACCTATGGTTTTGAAGGTCCTTACTGTGGGAAAATAACCGAAAGGAGTTTGCACACCATCTGGAAGCAATATCTTAATCCTTTCACCCTTGGTTATTCCAAGGTGTTTTGCCAATTCTTTGCCAATATATATTCCCTCTGATTGAGGGAGATTTCTCTCTTTTTCACTTTTATTTTCGATTAGTTTTTCAATTCGCTCCAATGCATTTTCATCTGAAAAATCAAGCCCCACCAATTCTACTCCTGATACGCCGACAGAATTCATCACCAATGCTTGTGCTCGAATTGTCGGAAAAATATCCTTTACAACGCCCATTCCCTTTATCTTCTCAATTATCTCTTTAGAATCTTCAATAAATTCTCCTTCACTATTTTCAATCATTATATGGGGTTTTGCTGAAAGAGTCTTTTCGCGCAAATCATTTTCAAATCCATTCATAACTGAGATGATGATAATCAAAGCCATTACACCAACAGCAATGCCAAGCACTGAAATGAATGAAATAGCCGAAAGAAGACGGTTTCGTTTCTTTCCTCGTAAATACCGTAAGGCAATAAACAAATCTATCGTTATATTAGACTTTTTATTCATATCTCAAAATTTCAACTGGATTTTGTTTTGATGCCTGCCATGAAGGGAAAACAGAAAAAAATATGCACACAGCTATTGCATAGAGAGTTACCATAAAAAATATAAGAGGATTTATGACTATAGGCAATGTCTTCATATAATAGATTGTGAAATCAATTTTTATGAAGGGATAATTCTTTAAAACATAGCAT
>RFHX01000054.1 GCA_003695725.1 Candidatus Schekmanbacteria bacterium | reverse complement strand
GTCTGAGTCATCTCTCAATTCTGATATATTGACCTTGTAAAAAGATTCTTTTTTATTTTCCTCCAACTTTATTTCAAAAGTTCCATTCTCATTTTCTGAAATTAACTTCATCAAATCTTTTCTTTTATCTGATGATATGATGGAGAAAAAGTCTTTTCCTGTTGGATCACTCTCTTTTATTGATAGAATATCCCTCGCCAATGAATTTACAGTCAAAATTTTAGCTTCATTATTTAGGACAAGTATTCCTTCATTCATACTTTCTATTATAGTTTTGGTTTTCCCTTTCTCTCTGATTATCTCTTTTGTAAACCTGTCTGAGATAGAGTTTTTTTCCTTTTCAAGTTCGGCTATCTTCTTTTCATAATATGAGCGCGCGTTGAAGAGATTAGATATGAAAGTAGAGAATTCTTTGCGCGGAGAATAACGGTAGAGTGAATGAGTGCCGGCATTTTCTTTTAGAAGAATACCGCTTTCCACTAAGTCTTCCAATTCATTTTCAATTTCAAGAGGGTCAATATTGATCCATCGACTCAAGCCTTGCGGTGAATCAATGGCTGAAGGATTGTTTTGGAAGTAATTTATTATCTCTATTTTTGCAGTGGAATTAGCAATTTTTTGAAGGAAGTCATCAAATGAATCAACCATTTTGAACGAACTCCACAAACTTTATTTAGCGAAAATAAAAATATTTATAATTAATTTTATAACTTAATTACATTCAACAAATATTTTAAACATTTGCTAATTTACAATGCAAGAAATAATTGGTGATATTGAATGAAAAAAAATTTTTTATTAATGGTCGTCGATACCACGATTTTTTTTAACAGCTCTTTCATAAAGAGCCATATTCCCTAAGATTTCTTGAAGCTGTATATCAATTTTTTTCGGTGAACCGCTCATCAAACCTTCTCTACCTTCGAATTTTTCTAAAACTTCCATTCCCTTATTTGAGATAATGTATTCATGGATACTACGGTCATGATATGAGCCGCCTACTTTGATTACTGAAACAGCCCTTCTTATTTCACTTTCGAGTTCTACATAACGAAGTGAAATTACGGCTGGAATTAGCCCCATTATTTCACTGTTTTCACTTTCAGATGCACTGAACATTTCATTGAGGTCGAGAGTCAATATGGTGGTAATTCCTTTGTTTGAAAAGAAATCGCATAGTGAAAAGAGAAAATTTTTAAAGTAATCCTTATCTTTTATTGAATCGCTTAAGTCATTGAGTGAATCTATTACAACTCTTCTAATATTCATTTCTGAGCAGATTTTTCTGATCGAGTGGGAAAGTTCATCGGCAATCAGTTCCATTGGCGAACGATAAAGAATTTCAAGCATCCTCTTTTTAAGTGCTACGTCAAGATTTATCGAATAAGATAGTGCTGAATGAATGATGTCCTCAGGTCTGTTGTGCAGTGTAACAAATAGCCCGTTTTCATTATGAGTAAAACCTTCGTTTAGAAATTGTATTCCTATTGTTTTTTTCCCTGTCCCGCTTGACCCTGTTATGAGCGCTGTTTTCCCAACGCTGAGTCCTCCACCCAGCATTTCATCGAGCCCCTCAATTCCTGTGCTCAATTTTGCAGTTTCAGAGGAGGGAATATCATTTATATCGTAGTTTTTCAGAAAGCAGGAAGGGAAAATATGAATTCCTGTCGTATCGAAGATAAAGGAGTGTTTTCCCGAAATATAATCCTGACCCCGAGATTTGAGGATTTCTATAAACCTTTCTCTTCTCCTATTCCCACAGGATTCATATGTCAACCGTATGACAGTATCGACGAGATACACTTCATCAGAGAAAAGATTGTTTTCACTATAACCCGGCAATTCCCTTGAAAGTACAATAAATGCGTTTTTGTCTGAAACAGCATAAATAAGTTTGTTGATTAGTTCACGGTAATGAAGATTGTTTTCGGCTATTTGTCTGAAATGGCTTATGGAGTCGATAAATATTCGTTTGATATTCATTTCTTCAAAGATGTTGTTTATGTGGCTTGTAGGATTTGAAATCATATCAATCAGAGTTTGAGGTGAAGTAGGAATAATTTTTATCTTATTTTCCTTTTCCAGTTTTTTTAGATTCCAGCCATAGTTATAAGCATCGCGATAAAGCATTGCAGGTTTTTCTTCCAAGGTGATAATTAGTCCATTCTCATTGTAGCGGGTAGCGCCATTATATATGAATTGAAGTCCGAAAGTCGTTTTCCCTGAGCCTGCCGGTCCTTCAGCAAGAAGACAATTTTCTCTTGGTATGCCTCCTTGAAAGATTTCATCAAGGCCGGGAATTCCTGATTTTAAAAGCTCCATCTGACCCCATTAAAATGGTTAATTATCACATTATTATCTTATAAACCTGAAATTCATAAAATCAAGAATAAGTTTAAATTAATTTGGATAAGTCATTATGAAGATGAGAAGCAGATTATTTTTTTATTTTAAGATGGAGAATTTTTTTTGTATTTTTTGTTACTTTAAATTTGTCGTTTATTCTATAGCCTGCTACCCATACGATGTCGTCTCCTGAGAGGACAATTGGAATTTTATCCCTTTCATCTTTAGGAATTTTGAGGTTGATAAAAAAATCTTTGAGTTTCTTTTTCCCTTTATTCCCTAAAGGATAAAAGAAATCTCCCTCTTCTCTTCTTCTTACCTTTAAAGGAAGACTCAATTGATTTAAATCGAGAAACGCCTCACTTTGCCCTGATTTCAGATTTTTTACTTCATTCCTTTCAAGAATTGCTGAGGAAATAGTGTAGGGGAATCCGTTGAGCTTTGTTTCAGATGGAGGATTTATGAAAGAAAGGGCTTCCTCTTTTCTTTCATCTTCACTAATGATTTTGATGAAAATCTTGCCATAACTATTGATGAAACGGATCCCTGACGGCAAATGGAATTCCGTACCATGCTTTGATTGGCAAATGAATTCAAGAGCTCTTTCAATATGAAAACTGCTGATTCTTGTCTTGGGGCTTTTGTATTTTGCAAGAATAATGATTAGAAGTCTTTTTCCTATTGACCTGTGCAGTTTTTTGAAATGTTCTTTGTTTAGGAGAATAAAGTCTTTGTTTTCTTCAATTATAGCTATGTTCTGTTCTTTTTTGCATATATCATTCAAAAAATCATCGTCGTCTGCCGCCGCATTCATTGACCTTCTCAATGCAGATTTGAATGAAGGTTTGATTTCTTCTATAGAAGGTATTAGTTTGCTTCTTATGATATTCCTTTCATATTTTAGGACTAAATTCGATGAATCTTTCACATATTCAATTTGATGAGCTGATAGATATTCTTCAATCTCTTTTTTTGCCAAATCAATCAATGGTCTGATGATGTTGTATTTTTTATTCACAGGCGAGATGCCCTTCATACCTGATACACCTGTGCCTCGCAGGACATTCATAAAGAAGGATTCAATCCTGTCATCTAAAGTATGACCTAATGCGATTTTACTGGCTGTGATTTTTTTTGCAGTTTCTCTTAAAAAACCTATTCTTTCAAAATGGCATGCAGATTCAAGTGAAGTGCCATATTTTCTTTTTTCTGCAAAGGCATCAATTTTTTCAATAGTTATGTCGATTCCGAGATTGTCAGCTGTTTTAATGACAAATTCCTCATCTCTTTCACTTTCCCCCTCTCTTATTCCGTGATTGAGGTGGGCAATGTGGAGCTTGAGAGAATATTTTGTTTTTAAAAAATCGTTGAAAAGATGTAATAGGAATATAGAGTCAGGACCTCCTGAAAGGGCTATCAAAACCTTCTCACCTTCCTTCAACATATTGTATTTTTCAACTGTTTCAAGTGATTTTCTTACTGGCGGGTCTTTTTCGTTTAAGCTGTATGGCATAAAAGTTTTAAAAGGTAAGTTAGATATTTTTATGGCGGTGCAGGGAATCGAACCCCGGACACTGCGGATATGAGCCGCATGCTCTAACCATCTGAGCTACACCGCCTTCAATTAAGAGGTTAAAAATTTTTATCAGAAAAGGCAAAAAAAGAGATTTATTACAAGAATGCAGTCTAAATTTTTAATTAGAAATGTCAAGTGAAATTGACAGGATAAATTAGAATTCATCCATTATTTTTAGCTCAACAGAAACACCCTTATTGGTATCAGAAGCCAAGTATAAAGCTTGAAAAAAAGTGCAAATAATTTCTTCTTTGAGTTGCGAACATTTTTAAAAACAAAAAGCCCCGCCACATATATAGAAGCGGGGCTTGAAAGAGCTTAAATAGTTTTCTTTATTCTGTTACGCTAAGTGTTCCTTTAATCTTTTTGAGATTTCTCTTTTTAAGTTTGAACTTAGCCCCTGAGAGAGTAAGTTTATAAGTGTAGTCTCCAACTTGTTTACCAATTTGTCCAATCTTGTCTTCTGCAGTCAAGGCATTGAGAAGAACTTCAGAATTCAATGTACAGGTTTTCTTTCTTGCTGTTAGAGCATCCTTGCCATTTACATCGAGTGTGCCGCCATTTGCAGGTGAGCCGTCTGACAAGGTACCTGTATATTTAAATTCATTTCCTTTGACCTTTGAAAGTGTAATCTTTTTGCCCTTCTTGTCTGTCTTTACGATGACAGCAGCAGTCATTGTGATGCGTCTTTGATCATTCGTATCAACTGGCGTGAATTCGAGAGTCATTTTGATAGTTGATTTCCCTTTTTTAAGTTTATCGAATTCAAGTTTGATTTTAGGTCTTGTTGCAGATACTGACTGAGAGATCTTTGCCGCCTTTGACACTCCTTTTTTGGGCTTGTTAAGGGTAACATTTTTGTTATTTATTTTACATTTGTCCACTACAAAATATTTGCTTTTCTTTGCATAAGCCCCCGGGAGACATAACGCCGCTGAAAGGATGAAAACGACAAAAGCAACAAAAAATGAAGACTTTCTTTTCATATTACCTCCTCCTAAAAAATGTTATTAATTCAAAAATTATATTAACAATAACGCCCTTCATTTTTTTTGTCTATAAAAAAATGAAGTTTTTAAAAAAAATCACCCCCCCTCATTCAAATCTTTATTCCTATAATTTTCAATAAAAACTTTTCACTATGGTATGTTTCAGTCAAGAGATATTTTTTTGTAATAAAAATTTTATTTCTATTTTTTTATAT
>RFHX01000053.1 GCA_003695725.1 Candidatus Schekmanbacteria bacterium | reverse complement strand
CTTTTTTATATTTTTTTATATCAGATCTATGACATATCCAGTGACATTTTTTCAATAAGTGCAAAATTTGCATATAAAAAATAAATTACCCGATAACATATTGATTTACTTAGAAAAATTGAGGAGATGAAAATAGTGCAAAATTTGCACTTATGTGCAAATTTTGCATCAAAGAATATCAAATAGCAAGATTATATTTTTTCAACTTATACTGAAGTGTTCTCAAACTTATTCCTAACAAGTTAGCCGCTTTTTTTCTATTCCCATTCGTTAATTGGACCGCTTCAAAAATTGCTTGTTTCTCTCTTTCTTTAAGTGAAAGAAATTTTCTAACATTTCTTGTATCTTCTACACCACGAGTCATTCTTCCCTCAGAAATTTGCTCAGGCAAATCTTCTAATTTTATCTCATCCGATTTTGACAAAACTACAGCCCTCTCAATTATATTTTTGAGTTCCCTGACATTCCCCGGGAATGAATATTCTTTCAGTGCCTCAATTGCTTCAGGGCTTATTGATTTTATCTCTTTATCATATTTAACTACAAATTTATGGAGAAAAGCTTCCGCAAGTTGTGGAATGTCCTCTTTCCTTTGCCGCAAAGGAGGTAATGTCATTCTTATTACATTCAATCTATAAAAAAGGTCTTCTCTAAATTCTCCTCTTTTACAGAGCTCCTCGAGGTTTTTATTCGTTGCCGCTATGAAACGCACATCTACAGCAATCTTCTCCAAGCCACCGACTCGACTAACTTTTTGTTCTTCGAGTACTCGAAGAAGGTCAACCTGATTTGTTAAACTCAATTCCGCAATTTCATCTAAAAAAAGGGTCCCTTTGTTTGCCTGCTCGATTCTTCCCTTCTTTCTTTGGACAGCGCCTGTAAAAGCTCCCTTTTCATGTCCAAAAAGTTCACTTTCAATAAGATTTTCAGGTAATGCACCACAATTTAAGGCAACAAAAGGCATATTATTTCTATGGCTTCTCCGATGTATTGCCCGGGCAACTAATTCTTTCCCTGTCCCGCTTTCTCCTTCCAACAAAACAGTAACATCAGTAGGTGCTATTTCATCAATTAGCTTATAAACCATCTTTATCTTTGGACTTGTACCTACTATTTCATCATTCTGAGAATCAATCTTAAGTAGTTCTTTTAATCTTTTATTCTCATCCAAGAGTTTATGTTGTTGAACGAGTTTTGAAAGGTAGCTTTTGAAATAGCTCAAATCTAAAGGATATTGAAGAAAATCCTGCGCTCCCTTTTTTAGTGCTTCCGTGGCAGAAGATATTGTAGCTTCAGAGGAAAGTATAATAACATCTGTAAACGGACTATTAGATTTTATATAATCTAATAATTCAATACCGCTGCATCCCTTCATATTTAGGAAGGTGAAGACAATATCATAATGATTTTGATCAATCAAAGTTTTTGCACGGCTACTGTCATTACAGCATAATAACTCAAACCTTGAAGCATCAAAGCAGGGAGTTAATTCATTTATGGTAGAAAGGTTTTCAGTTATAAGAAAAACCGATATTTTTTTTTCAGGCATATAAATTTTTAGCTACCGTCTTTAAAGAGTCTATATGCCCTCAAATTTTAATCTATTGAGAAGATTTCGACAATAAGACTCTTTATCCAATTCTTATCTTCTATATGAGAGAGGACCAATTACAGCTTAATCCCTACACACCGGCAGCATTAAATCCTTCTTCCAAAGCCCTTTTATTTAGGTCTTTAAAGGCAGCTGGTACGCGGGCAAGGACTGCTTTTTCTATAGCTTCCCTTGAGACAACACCGCTTGCGCCTACCAATACGCCCAAAGCAACAATATTTGCCGTAATAACCTTTCCTACTTTTTTTCGTGCAATATCAATTATAGGAACTTTAATAAGTTTTCCGCATTTATCCTCAGGCACATTTTTGACAAGGTCTTGGTCAACAATAAGAATGCCATCGCTTTTAAGATCAACGACATACTTATCTAATGCCTTCTGTGTTAATGCGAGAAGAACATCGATTTTTGTAGCTTTAGGAAAATCAATCTTCTCATCGCTAATAATCACATCGGATTTACTTGCACCACCTCTTGCCTCCGGTCCGTAAGACTGGCTTTGCAAAGCATATTTGTTCTCATAAATCGCCGCAGCTTCGCCCAGAATAACGCCTGCAAGAATTAATCCCTGACCACCTGAACCGCTCAATCTTATCTCAGTTTTACTATTATTTGTAGCCATTTTTATATTAACCTCTTTTTTTATAAACTTTACTTTGCAAGACTTTGCGCTCTATCGATTAAAAGCTGATATTGTTCTGTATATTCAGGTTTCTCTATGTCAACAAAAACTCCAATTGGAATCTTACCAACTTTCTCTTCATCGCTCATTTTGTCATATTTAACCTTTGGAATACAGTTTTCCTTCATCCAGTTCATCATTATTACAGGAGTTGGCTGTTTATTCCTTCTGCCAAATGAAGTAGGACAAGGATTCAATACCTCAACCACTGAAAATCCCTTCTTCCTGAGAGCTTGTTCAATCAGTTTATCCAAAGGCACAGCATGATAAACTGTCCCTCTGGCAACAAAGCTTGCACCTGCAGCAGCAGCAAGATTACATACATCGAAAGGCGGCTCGATATTTCCATAAGGTGCAGTAGTTGCAAATTTTCCTTGTGGTGTTGTTGGAGAATATTGTCCTCCTGTCATACCATAAATATAGTTGTTATACACTAAAACAGTCATATCAATATTTCTTCGAGCCGCATGAATAAAATGGTTGCCACCTATTGCCGTTGCATCACCATCTCCGGTAACTACAATAATATTCATTTCAGGCTTTGCCATCTTAACGCCTGTGGCAAAAGGAAGTGCCCGTCCATGAGTTGTATGAAGGGTATTGAAATCAAGATAGCCCGGTGTCCTGCTTGAACATCCTATGCCCGAAACCATAGTGATATCATCATTTTTTATACCTACTCTATCAATAGCTCTCATAACAGATTTCATTGCAATTCCATATCCGCATCCCGGACACCATATGTGCGGAAACTTGTCTATTCGCATATACTTTTCATAAATACTCATTTTTAGCTAAGCTCCTTTATCTTATCAAGTATCTGCTGTGGCACTATTGTTTCTCCATCAGCCCTATTTACTCCAACGATATTTATGTCTTCCTTTGGTGAAACTCGTTTTACTTCTCCGATTATCATACCAAGATTAACTTCCGGCACTATAACCTTTTTTACCTTACTCACCATCTCTCTCGTTTTATCATCTGGGAAGGGCCAAAGGGTAATTGGCCTGAATAATCCTGCTTTTATGCCTTCTTCTCTCGCCTGCTTTACAGCCGCAATTGCAGAGCGTGCAGTAGAACCATAAGCATAGACAAGTATTTCCATATCATCTGTCATATATTCTTCCCATGTCAATATATCATCAAGATGATTCAATAATTTATTCATTAATCTCTCTTCATCTTTTTGAACAAGTTTAGAATCATTCGTCGGGAAGCCAGTGGCATCATGATTCAACCCTGTAACATGGAAGCGATATCCTTCTCCAAAGGCAGGCAGTGGATTGACTTCATTGTTAAGGTCGTAGGGCAAATATTCTTCAGGTTTGCAGGTTGGTTTTTTTCTATTTACAATTTCAAGTTCAGAAGGATCAGGAATCTCAATTGCTTCTCTCATATGGCCAACGACCTCATCAAGGAGAAGAATAACAGGTGTTCTGTATTTTTCTGAAAGATTAAAAGCGCGGACTGTGAGATGAAATGACTCCTCAACTGACCACGGGACCAACGCAATAATAGGATGGTCACCATGGGTCCCCCATCTTGCCTGCATTACATCGGATTGGGAGGTGCAGGTCGGTAGCCCAGTACTGGGACCGCCTCTCATTACATTTACAACTACAACAGGAACTTCTGTAATACATGCAAATCCAAGATTTTCCTGTTTTAGCGAAAATCCCGGACCACTCGTAGCTGTTATCGATTTCGCCCCTGCCAATGATGCTCCTATGACCGCCCCCATCGATGCTATTTCATCTTCCATTTGAATAAATTTACCACCAACCATCGGAAGCCTGCGTGAAAGGACTTCGGCAATTTCTGATGACGGTGTAATAGGATAACCGGCGAAAAACTTAACACCTGCCGCCAAAGCGCCTTCTGCACATGCCTCGTTACCTTGTAAAAAAACTTTCTTTTTAGCCACCTTTTTTCATGCCTCCAGAGTTTATGTAATCTATAGAAACGATATTCTAAGCATTCATTAAAAGATAGAATATCTCAACACATATTATTTTTTCTATCCCTCATTTTCAATAACTTCTATTGCAAAATCGGGACATCTTATTTCACATTGCCTGCAAACAATGCATTTATCAAGCTGTTTTACCACAGCTACTGCCCCATTCATTTCCAGCACCTCTGTGGGACAGAAAGCAACACAGATTTCACATCCTTTACACCATTTTTCATTAATTCTAATTTCTTTTGCCGTCTTTGCCATTTATTTAACCTTTATCAATGTTAATAAATTTACTCCAATTAACCTTTTAAGGCAGCTTCCATTGTTTCACCAATAGATGAGGGATCAGGCGACACTGCAATACCTGCCGCTTTAAGAGCAGCCATCTTTTCTTGGGCTGTTCCTTTTCCTCCTGATATAATAGCTCCTGCATGACCCATCCTTCTTCCGGGAGGAGCAGTTTGGCCTGCAATAAATGCCACTACCGGCTTTTTAACATTATCTTTGATAAATTCTGCTGCTTCTTCTTCTGCCGTTCCGCCAATTTCACCAATCATTACAATCCCTTCGGTTTGTGGATCATCAGAGAAGAGCTTCAAAAGATCAATAAATTTTGAGCCGATTATTGGATCACCACCGATTCCAATACATGTCGACTGCCCCAGCCCCCTATTTGTAAGCTGTGCTACAGCTTCATAAGTAAGGGTTCCTGACCTCGATATAACACCTATACTTCCTTCCTTATGAATAAAACCCGGCATAATTCCAATCTTACATTTACCCGGTGAAATTATTCCAGGACAATTGGGTCCAATTAATCTGACATTCTTACCCTGAATATATTCATATGCCTTTACCATATCCAATGTTGGAATGCCCTCAGTAATACACACTATCACCTTTACTCCTGCATCAGCTGCTTCCATTATGGCATCAGCCGCAAAAGGAGGAGGTACAAATATTGCTGAAGCATTTGCACCTGTCTCTGCGACTGCCTGTGATACAGTATTGAATACAGGGACTCCCTGATGCACTGTGCCGCCTTTTCCAGGAGTTACACCTGCAACGACTTTTGTCCCATATTCAATCATTTGTCCTGTATGGAATGTACCTTCTCCACCTGTAATTCCTTGAACAACCACCTTTGTGTTTTCATCTATAAGTATGCTCATATTCCCTAATCTCCGTTAACCTTTTTAGTTTTTTTACTTAATAACTGAAACAACTTTCTCAGCTGCATCTTTGAGGCCATTTGCAACAATAAAGTTAAGCTCAGATTTTTCTAAAATCTCAGAAGCTTCCTTTGCATTTGTGCCCTCCAGTCTGACAACTACAGGCACATCGATTTTGACCTTTTCACTTGCCTCGATTACTCCTTGAGCCACTCTGTCACAGCGGACAATTCCGCCAAAAATGTTAATCAATACTGCTTTTACATTCTTATCTGACATAAGAATTCTAAAGGCATTGGCAACTCTTTCAACATTTGCTCCACCGCCTACATCAAGAAAATTTGCGGGTTCTCCTCCGGCAAGTTTAATTATATCCATTGTTGCCATTGCAAGTCCGGCTCCGTTGACCATACAACCCACATTACCGTCAAGTTTTATATAATTGAGATCATACTTGGATGCTTCTATCTCTAATGGTTCTTCTTCATCAAAATCCCTCAACTCCTCGATTTCCTTATGCCTGTATAGGGCATTGTCATCGAAATTCATCTTGGCATCAAGAGCTATAACATCATTCTGTTTCGTCACAACTAGAGGATTTATTTCAGCAAGGGATGCATCTGTTGCAATAAACGCATTATAAAGAGCCATTATGAATTTGGAAGCTTTGCCTACCTGCTCTTTTGTCAAATTAAGCCCAAAAGCAAGTTTTCTTGCCTGAAAGGGTTGAAGCCCAACTCTTGGATCAACATATTCCTTCAACAGTTTTTCAGGTGTCTCAGCCGCAACTTTTTCAATCTCCATTCCGCCTGCTTCACTTGCCATAATAACAGGCCTCGATGTTGCGCGGTCGATGACGATACCCAAATAAAGTTCTCTATCAATATCTGCCCCTGCTTCAACAAGGACTCGCTTTACTTCTTTCCCTTCAGGACCTGTTTGATGTGTTACAAGATTCATTCCCAATATACTTTTTGCATGCTCAAAAGCCTCATCAGGGGATTTAGCTAATTTTACGCCTCCTCCCTTTCCTCTGCCACCTGCATGAATCTGTGCTTTGACTACACAAATACCGCCTCCTAATTCTTTTGCTATGTCTTTGGCTTCAGCAGGAGTATAAGCCACAGCACCCTGCGGCACAGCTACACCAAATTTCTTTAATATTTCTTTTGCTTGATACTCATGAATTTTCATTCTCTTACCTCATCTCCCTTACAGTTTAGAAGCAAGCACAAATCTCTTAAGTTCTGATATTGCCTGCGTAATGTTAATCTCCTTTGGACAAACCTCGTTACAATTCAATATGGTATGACATCTCCAAAGTCCATTTCTGTTATTTACAATTTGAATCCTTTCTTCTTTTCCCTCATCTCGGCTGTCAAGAATAAAGCGATGTGCTTTAAGAAGAGCAGCCGGACCTAAATAGTCTTTGTTATACCAATATGACGGACAGGATGATGTGCAGGAACCGCAAAGAATACATTTAACCGGATCATCTATCTTGTCTCTGTCTTCATTGCTTTGATAACGCTCTTTATCGGGCGGGGGCGTATTATTTATAAAGTAGGGTTTTATCTTTTCAATATTCTTGAAGAAGGGATCCAAATCAACCACAAGATCCTTTATGACAGGAAACTCGAGTAATGGTTCAATCGTTGCCTTGCCCCCTTTTAAATCCTTGACAAGTTTCTGGCAGGCAAGAGCATTCTCGCCATTTATTCTTACTGCATCAGAACCACAAACTCCGTGAGCACAGGATTTCCTGAAGGTCAATGTGCCATCCTGCTCCCATTTTACCTTGTTGAGACAGTCGACAACTCTGTCCATTTCATCTACTTCGACCTTGTAAGTTTTGTAGTAAGGTTTATTATCCTTTTCAGGGTCGTATCTGTATATTGTTAAGGTAACTTCCATTTTTAATATCTCCTCTCCTTAGGTTCAAACTGGGTAATGGATACCTTTTTATAATCGATCTTGATTCCATCTTCTGTCTTATAAGCCAATGTATGCTTAAGCCAATTGGCATCATCTCTATTTGGGAAATCCTCTCTGTAATGAGCACCGCGGCTTTCCTGCCGATTAAGAGCGCAATCGACAATCACTTCAGCCAGATCCAGCATACAACCGAACTCTATCGCTTCAAAAAGGTCAGTATTGTAAGCTGTTCCTTTATCTGAAATAGAAATATTTTCATATCTCGAACGAAGTTCTTTCAAATGTTCTTTGACTTCTTTTAATCCCTTTTCTGTTCTGAAAACCGAGCATTTGTCCATCATTGCTTCCTGCATCGATTTTCTTATATCACCAAGTTTCTCCGTTCCCTTCCCATTTCTAATTTTATCTATTTTCTCCTTTGTCCTATCAAGGACATCTTCCGGCAATGGCTCAAGCACTGCTGACCTGAGATATTCTCTTATAGCCTTGCCTGCTCTTCTTCCAAAAACAACAGTATCAAGGAGAGAATTCGTTCCCAGTCTGTTTGCTCCATGCACAGATACGCAGGCACATTCACCTGCAGCATAAAATCCCTGCACTGGCGTATTGTTTCCATCGATGATGACTCTTCCATCATTATCGGTGGGGATTCCACCCATTGCATAGTGGGCTGTTGGTTGGACAGGAATTGGTTTTTCTGCAGGATCGATACCAAGATAAATTTTACAAAAATCTGCTATATCAGGCAATTTGAGCTGAATCTCCTCTTTCCCGAGATGCGTTAAATCAAGATGGACATAATCCTTACCATCGATTCCTCTTCCTTCCCTTACTTCAGTATATATGGACCGGGAGACCATATCACGAGGAGCGAGATCTTTTATTGTTGGCGCATATTTTTCCATAAACCTTTCGCCTTTGCTGTTATATAAGATTCCTCCCTCACCTCGTGCCGCTTCAGTAATCAATATTCCCAGTTTATATAGCCCTGTTGGATGAAACTGGACAAATTCCATATCTTCAAGTGGAAGTCCTGCATTGTAAACAATGCTCATCCCATCGCCTGTTGAAGAATAAGCGTTTGATGTTGTCTTAAATATCTTT
>RFHX01000052.1 GCA_003695725.1 Candidatus Schekmanbacteria bacterium | reverse complement strand
ATATTACAAAAAAATCATTATTGCTTCTCAACCTTCACATAGGAGATGAGGCATGGATATCATTCAAATCAACGGCAGTTGAGGTGTTTTGAATTCAATTAATATCCTCCTTTCCAAAGAAGTAGATAACCCTTCTATAGCTTTTGTTTGCTTCTCCACTATAGCTTACTCCCATGGGAATACGCCAGAATAATCCTAAAGCATCAATTTGATTCACCGGATTATTCCCCACATAGGGATACAAATTCACATCACTAATCTGCCCCACCGGATCCGGTTCCATATTCTTGCCCAATCGCGGATTGTAATCACGGAATCCGTTTTGGTAAAGACCGGTACGGTCGGCGTATTACCCGGGGAATCTCATATTAGTTTCCGGCGTCCCCTGATATATTGTGCCAAAGGGAAGATAATCAAATTTTCCCGACACAGACCTTCCAAGATGATCCGAATATAGGAATGTCACCTGCTCGGATGTGTCTTTGAAGACGCTATCTAAGTTATTATTCATAACAAAAGCCAAAAGCAGATCCGACCCCTTTTTTTTCAGTTTTCGGCGCTTCTATTTTTTTGCTTCGCTCTTCAACAGAGTTTTCAGTAGAAACCTCCTCCTTCTCAGCGCTTCGTTGATACAGGTAAAATGCGCCTACAATGACAATTAATAGAAGAAAAATAGGGATTATAGCTTTTTTCATATCCAACTTAACCAAACCATAAAGGCGCTTTTCTCAATACCTCACCATTAGAGGCATCTACAACAACATGCCACTTCCCGATATAGTAAAAAACCCATGCCAAATGATAATCTGAAAGCTCCCTTTTTGCATATACAGGAATTGGATTATCAGGCAAGTAAGGATATACATACAAATCTACTTTCATTTTCGATTCATCAAATTCATGTTTTTTATCCTTTTCAACTTCATTTTTTGCAATCTCTATCGCCTCTTCCCTTGAAATCGCCGGCTCAACGGACAGCTCTAAATCCTTCAAGTCAGGCTGATAATTGTTGCTAACAAGAACTATTTCTCCTGTCTTATGTGCAACCTCTACGCTGATTCCCGTAAAAAAAACAGGCACACCTTTATACATCTGATGGAATGTTATTCTGGTAAAGGTGCTTAATTCTTTCCTTTCAATCTTAAAATCAGAGAGGTCTTCATTTATTAATGAAAACAATCTGCTGTTTTCCTTTAAAAAATTTACTGCAATTTCTTCAGGGTCAAAATATCTTTCCTCAGTTAATATTCTTTCATATTTTAAAAGCCTTCTTATGTAACCTGTATTTTCATTCCATATGGCAAAAAAATTGCTATATTCCTTTTTCTTTTTCTTAAGCTCATTAAAAGCTTTGAGTTGTTCGGGATTTGGAGGAAAGATCTTTTTCTTTTCAGATTCTTCTCTTTTCTCCTGTCTTTTTATTTCTTTAGCTTTTTTTCTTTCCTGAACTTTTTTTCTCCTTTTCGCAGGAACCGGTTCCTCCCCTTTAATAACATTCGCTATCTCTTCATCAAGATGCTTTTCAGTTTCAGATTCTGCTAATTTATCGCTTTTCTGTTCAATAGGGGTTTCAGTGAAAACCTCCTTCTCACCGCTTCGTTGATACAGGTAAAATGCGCCTACAATGACAATTAATAGAAGAAAAATAGGGATTATAGCTTTTTTAATATTCAACTCACTCCATCCATAAAGGCGCTTTCCTCAAAACCTCTCCGGTATAGGCATCTACAATAACATGCCAACTACCAACAAAGTATAAAACCCACGCCAAACGATAATCTGAAAGCTCCCTTTTTGCATATACAGGAGTTGGATTATCAGGCAAGTAAGGATATACATACAAATCTACTTTCATTTTCGATTCATCAAATTCTGATCTTTTATCTTTTTCAACTTCTTTCTCTGCAATCTCTATCGCCTCTTCCCTTGAAATCACCGGCTCAACTGAAAGCTCCAAATCCTTCACATTCGGTTGATAACTGTTACTGACAAGCACTACTTCTCCTGTCTTATATGCAACCTCCACGCTGATTCCGGCCAAAAAGACAGGCACCCCTTTATACATCTGTTGAAAGCTTAGCCTAGTAAAGGTGCTTAATTCTTTCCTTTCAATCTTAAAATCAGAGAGGTCTTCATTTATTAATGAAAACAATCTGCTGTTTTCCTTTAAAAAATTTATGGCAATTTCTTCCGGGTCAAAATCTCTCTCCTCGGTTAAAATTCTTTCATATTTTGAAAGCCTTCTTATGTAACCCGTATTTTCATTCCACGAAGCATCAAAATTTTTATATTCCTTTTTCTTTTTCTTAAGCTCATTGAAAGCTTTGAGTTGTTCTGGGTTTGGAGGAAACACATTCTGCTCTTTAGATTCTTTTCTTTTCTTCTGTCTTTTTATTTCTTTAGCTTTTTTTATCTCCTGAACTTTTTTTCTCTTTTTCGCAGATCCCCGTTTTTCCTTTTTAATAACATTCGCTGTCTCTTCATCAAGATGCTTTTCAGCTTTCGGCGCTTCTATTTTTTTGCTTCGCTCTTCAACAAAGTTTTCAGTAGAAACCTCCTCCTTCTCACCGCTTCGTTGATACAGGTAAAATGCGCCTACAATGACAATTAATAGAAGAAAAATAGGGATTATAGCTTTTTT
>RFHX01000051.1 GCA_003695725.1 Candidatus Schekmanbacteria bacterium | reverse complement strand
TGCGGTAAACTCACGGTCAACGAGAAGGGCGAGCTTGTTGTTGATGCGTCATCGAATATTGTATTCACCAAACCCTATGCCTATCAGATGATAAACGGTGAAAAGAGAGAAGTAGGAGCGGAATACAAAATTTGCAGTGACAGGAAGTCCTATGGTTTCAGGGTGGCATCATATAATAAAAACTATCCCCTAATAATCGACCCTCTTATTGCTTCGACTTTTGTAGGAGGAAAGACTACAAAAGCATCCACAGATGTAGCTTATTCTATTTCAAAGGATAGTGATGACAATATATATATCTGCGGGGCGACAGATGCAATCGATTTTGCCTCTGATGCAAAATCATATAACAAAAAATACAAAGGAGACGGAGGAAAGGATGTATTTGTTTTGAAATACAAGAATGGTGATTTGAGTAATCCGCCTGCGGCATCCATTCTCTTTGGTGGAAGCTTGGATGATTCCGGAAATGCTATATCTTTAGATTCTAACGGAAATGTATATGTAGTTGGTATGACATGGTCACCGGATTTCCCTGTAGCTTCAAAGAAGTTTTCAGGATATAAAACCAAACCAAACGCTTACGATGCCTTTGTTGCCAAGCTTTCGAATGACTTGAGTTCTATAAAGTCAGCTTCCTTTATTGGCGGTGATGGAAACGATACAGCTATAGATGTAGCTTTATCTTCCGATGGCAATGTTTATGTTACAGGTAATTCAAACTCTGAAACATTTGGAATCAGTAAAAAAATCAATCATGGGAAAGGTACCATCAAATCTTCGTCTGATGAAGTTTTTATCACACGATTAAACAGTGACCTTACCTCACTTCTATCCAGCAGTTTTATAGGTGGAAAGCGTGATGATTCAGTAGCAGCAATTGCTTTGGATACAGCTGGAAATATATTTATAGCCGGAAAGACTGAATCTTCCGACTTCCCTGTTGGTTCTGATGTGTATGGAGATGTCTATCTCAAGTTATTCAATGATCATTGGTATCCTATGCAGGGATTTATAGCCAAATTCAATAACGATTTATCTACATTGCTATCTTCAACATATTTGGGTGGAAAAGGCAGGGATCTTATTGACGATATTGCTACTGACAGCAGTGACAATGTATATGTCTCAGGATGGACTGAAGCTCCGGATTTTCCTTCACTTGATCCTTACAATTATAATGATCTCGATGGTAGGGGGTTTATCACAAAGCTTGATAATAATTTGAGCGACGTTCTCGCCAATACATTTTTAGAAGGAGTGTCTGAACCTGATATTTATTCAATCGAATTTGATTCTGCGGAGAATATTTATGCAGGTGTTATAAGCAATCAAACAGATCATAATGTAACGAAGCTAAAATATATAAGGAAATTGGATAGTGATTTAAATTTTCTTACTTCTCAGTTAGATACTGACTATGGAGTAAGGGATATTGTAATAGACAGCAACAGTAACGTTTTCCTAATTGGCGGTGGAGGAGTTAATGTTTCTAAAATAGACGGCGACTTGTCTTCTGTTATTAATTCAACTTCTGTTGTGGGAGTATTGGCTTCAAATGACTCGGCTAACTCACTTGCAATAGATTCTAAAGGAAATATATATGTGGCTGGAACAACAGATGCAGATAGTTTTTTCAAAGTGGACAAAACTTTCAAAAACATTTCCAATGATTCTCAAAACATCTTCGTCTTCAGAATTAACAAAAAACTTTCCAAAATCAAATCCCTTGCATTGATTGGTGGCAGTGGCGAGGATAATGAATCGAAACTGGCAATAGATAAAAATAACAATGTTTATATTGCGGGCAATACCATTTCATCAGATTTTCCTGTTTCCGACAATGCATACCAAAAAGAGTTTACTGCATGGGGTTCGTCAACATCAGGATTCGTTGTCAAATTGAATAAACGGCTTAACAAACTTCTTGCAGGAACATATTTTGGAAAGAAAAATGATGACTCTATAGACGATATGGCAATAAGCCCTGACGGCTATATATATGTAACAGGGCGGACAAAATCACCCAACTTTCCAGTTACGGACAATGCCTATGACAATACATTTGAACAATCATATGAACTTTTCATTTCGAAATTCAACAAGAGCTTGTCAAACCTTCTATCTTCTACTTTTTTCTATAATAAATCAGGTCTAACTTCTTATGGCATACCTGCTATAGCTATTGATTCGAAGAGTAATGTATTTGTTGCTGTTGGAACAGGATTAGGCATAGGCAATGAAAAAAAGGGAGTTCTAAAATTCAATAATAATTTGGATACCCTTTTATCATCTATGATTATTGATTCCGATGTAACAATAAAGTCTGTCTTAGTCGACTCAAAAGACAATGTTTATATCAGCGGCATTATATGGTCAGGAAAAATTCCAAGTAAAAAAGCGGTAAAGATAAGGGCTTCCACATCTGGACCTGATGTTTTTATCTCAATGCTCAACAACAGCTTGGGTAAAATTATCAGGAGCGCTATGGCAGGAGGTAGTTCGTATGACATAATGAATTCAATAGCAATAGATAGGAATGATAATATTTATGTGATTGGAACTACTATTTCAGATGATTTTCCCACTACTATATCAATCAAGCGGCTTAAAAGTGGTTTAGATAAGAATACTTTTGTGATGTCATTTTCAAAGAAGCTTAAAAAGCTTAAAAAATCATTTAAATTCGGCGAATATTCAAAATTCATTGGAAATGCAATTGCAGTTGATGATAACGGAAATATTTTAATTGCAGGAATTGCAAATTCCAGTAAATTCCCTATGACAAAAAAAGCATTTGACAGTTCATTTCATGGCAATAACGACATTTTTGTTGCCAAGTTGAAATAGTGCAGTTGTATTTTTATCCTTTATATTTCCCCAACTTTATGATTTCTTTCCTCCTTCAAAATATTCTTCACGAAGTTCATCTTCGAGAATATTCCCCGCGACATATAAGCAAAACTTGATTCTTTTCCAAAAACTCTATCGCGTATCTCTTCAGGACTGATACCTTCCCTGTAAAGAGCAAGCACCTTTTCACGCCATTGACTGAAATTGTCAATTTTCTTCTGCAATTCTTCAATTGGATTTTCAAGGACCTTACCGCTTGCACAGAAAAACTTCTTTGGTTTGAGATCAATTATTTTTTCAAGAGATTTGATCGTCCCTGATACCGATTCTGTTGCCCTGAGAAATATAGGGCGTTTTGTAATGAAGATATCACCTCCCACCACCCATTCCTTTTCAGGTATGTAAATGGAAATATGTCCGGGAGAATGCCCAAAAGTTTCTATTGCTTTAAATGTAAAATTATTTCCCTTTATTTCATTCGGAATTTCTTCAACAGGAGATGGTTTTGCTAATCCCCAACAGAGGCCATTTGAAATAGGATAATCGCGTGGTGGATTGGCTATTCTCTGCAATGCGTCTTTGTGGGCATATGCAGTCAATTTGTATGTTTTTGTCAGCAAGTAGTTCCCTCCTATATGGTCTTCATGGTTGTGGGTGTTTATTATTATGCTTAACGGACGAGTTTTAAATAAACTGCAAAGTTGTTTGTCAACCTTCTTGAATCCTGTATCTATTAAAACTCCATCTGTATAATATGCGCAAACACAAAACATTTTAGGTTTCATTCCTAAAATAGTGCTTTGCATCTTGATTTTTAATATCCCATTCAAGTCTTCAATTTTTATAAATGACATCTTGAAATCCTCAAAAAATGCAATAATTCAACATTTGAAGCTAATAGCATAATAATTTGACTTTTTAAAAAATTACTCATATAAACTTTTCAAATTAAAAACAAGGTTCAAAAAATAATTTCTGCTATTGGAACTCATTTTAAAGAATTCTTTGAAGAGATAGGGTATGAAATATGATGTTGTCATAGTTGGTGCCGGTCCCGGTGGATCGGTTGCCGCATTGAGTGCCCAGAAGATGGGTTTGAAAACAGCTCTTGTTGAACGAAGAAAGATCGGTTCTGTTCTGATGCGCGCAAATACCTGTATGATGGTTGATACAGAAGGATTCAATGGAGAGCACTTAAAAATAGTAGAAGAAAATCGTTCTACTAAAATTGTCTTTCAAAAGAACGGATTTGAAATCGAGTATCCTGATAAATTAGAAAAGATATATGATTCAATTAGTTTTTCCCCCTCCGGTAAAAAGGTTTATGTCCATAATACAAAAATTCCTCTTTATCATCTCTTCGACAATCAGCTTATGCTTGATACACTTACTTCTAAGGCTGAAGAGACAGGTGTTAAAATATTCGATGAAACATTGGCAATAGGAGCGGAAGACGCTGGAAATTATGTGAAAATAACATTGAAGACCAGAAGCGGACAAGAATACATTGAAGGGAAGATAGCAATAGTGGGGGAGGGATTAAAATCAATTATTGCTCAAAAGACAGGTGCCAATAAACAACGGCAGGTTATGGGACGAGGTCCATCTCTTCAATACACCCTTGATAATGTCAATTTTCCTTTCCCAAATAGAGCTTTCTGTACATTTTATGGCTCTACATATTCGAGGGGCGGTGGTGTCTTGTATATGGCGCCCTGTAAAGGAGGAGAAAAAAAATTCTATGTTGGTATCAGCGGTGTCAATCCTGCAAAATTCTGCAGGGTTTTTTTAGAAGAATTCTTTGAAAAGGAGATGTTGAAGGATTGGTTCAAGGATGCAGAGATAGTTGCCCGCAATGGTGCTGTTGTTCACCTTATATCACCTATGGCTGATCCTGTGCAGGGAAATATAATCTTCATTGGCGATAGTGCAGGTTTTGCTGAAACGATGTATCAGGGGGCAATGATGTGCGGATTTAGAGCTGCAAAGGCGGCAAAGATGGAGCTTGAAGGCAAAAATGGAAAAGATGATTATAGGGAATTCTGGAGGAACTCTTTTAATTGGAATAAAAATCCCCAAGCAATGGCTGATTATTTGAAGATTGGATTCTTTTATCCATTCTTTAATAATGAAGAGCTTGATTATCTCTTTGGTCTTGTTGATGGGAAAACTTTTGAGGGAGTCCACGACCCGTATCAGCAGGTTAACAAATTGTTTGACATTCTGTTGCAGTCAAAGGATATAGATGCAGCGATTGCTGAGAAGGCGAAGAAGTTTCAGAAGATAACAATGCAGGATATTGCACAACTGATAATTCAGAAAAGGCAGTTTGCAAAAAAAGAATAAAATTTTTATAAAATTTATTGGTGCGCAAGCAAGGAGGCAATTCTTCGGCATTGAAACCGGTAAAAGAGATGAGTGATGGCCGTTGTAATGCTGAAGAATATTATAAAAAAGATTAACCTTAAAAATAGGGAGGTTTAACAGTGGCTGACGATTTTGGATATTCAGAAGAAATTCAAGAATTTGCAAAAGAAGCGGTATGGAAAGATGGAAGATGGATGGCAGTTATTGTAAAGGCAATTTACGAGAAGTATGGAAGAGAAGCAATCGATGTCCTTTGCGATGCATTTTACAAATTTGGCGAAGAGGAAGCAAAAAGATATAAGAAAGAGCTTGGCTGGGAAGGAAGGGAAGATGAAATCAATGTTGCAGTTGCATTGAGAGATATTTATCCCAATGTCCACAAGCATATAGGTGCGGCTGGAATGGAAATCGAAAGAATTAAATTTTCTGAAAAAGAGAGTGAATCCCATGTTCCTTTCTGCTATATCCACGACGCATGGAAATCCGTTTGGCCTGAAGGTTCGCATTTTATGTGTGAAATTATTTCAAAGGCACATGATACAGGGTTTATGCATGGTTTGAATCCAAAACTTGAATGGACACATCATGCTGAAAAACTGAATGAAGATGGTACAAGACAGGAAGGACTTGCAAGAGGCAAAGAGTACTGTAAGATGTGTTTAGTATTGAAAGAAGACTAATTTAAGATAAACTTCTATAAATCTGCGGCAGGGTTTTTAATTCCCTGCCGCTTTGATTGAAGGAGGAATAAATGGATTATGATGTAGTCATAGTTGGAGCTGGTCCTTCAGGTTTAATGTCGGCCGGTGTCCTTGCCAAAAAAGGTGTGTCAGTTTTAGTGATTGAAAAAAGGCCTAAGATAACTAATTACTGCCGCGCTTCATCAGGGATGTTTCACAATTCAGAAGGAATGAATGGAGAAACTGTTACATTCAGGCGGCGAATGAATGAATCTTATTGGCATTTTAGAGAAAGCAATTTTGAAGTCAAATATACTGGCGGTCAAATAGATTTTTATGACTACTATGTTTTTTCTCCTTCAGGATATAAACTACATATGTATAGAAAGGAAAAGCCTCTCGGAATCTGCTTTGATATGGATGCACTTCTTGGAGACCTTCTTAAGGAGGCGGCTTCTTATGGAGCAAGCTTTGTTACTTCAACAATTGCAATGGAAGCAAAAAATATAGAAGGCGGAGCAAAGGTTAGAGTAAAAACTAAAGATAAAGAATATTGGATTTCAGGCAAAAAAGTAATTGGCGCTGACGGATTAACATCAAAAATAGGTGCCTCACTTGGATTCAATGAAGGAAGATATTTATATGCGAAGGGACCTTCAATCGAATATACAGTTGCAAACGCTGATGTCCCTATGCCTCCCGCATGGATGCGTTTTCATGGAGCCAATTATACAAAAGTTCCCGGAATGATATATATGGTGCCAAGCGCATTTGGTGAAAATCAATGGAAAGTTGGTGCAGGCGCAGGAATACCCGGAAGACTTTCAACTCTTGCAATAAATCATTTTTTAAAAGAAGGACCTTACGCCCATTGGTTCAAGAATGCTTCGATAGTGGATAAAAGAGGATGCAGTGTGGCTATGTATGAGCCTGTCAGTAAACCTTATAAAGGGAATGTTTTGATGCTTGGTGAAACGGTCGGCTTTGCAGAAACATTGGTGCAGGGGGCTCTTGTATGCGGCTATCGAGGTGCGAATGCAGTATATGATGAATTATGCGGAAAAAATGGTTTTGAAGAATATGAAAAGTTTTGGAATAATTCATTTTTATGGTTGAAGGATCCGCAATGGCAGGCAGATTATGCAAAAACTGCTTTTATGTATCCATTCTTCAATGATGAAGAGCTCGATTATATGCTTAAATTCACTGATAATATGCATTTTCCGGGTGAACTAAATCCTTATAAGAGCCCTATAAACTTTATGAATTTTATGAATGAAGTTGAAGGCATAAAGCCGGAGATTCTGCAGAAAATCAAGATGTATAAGGATTTGGATATGCATCAAATAAGAGCAATAGTGGAAAAAATGAAAGAACAGGCAATGGGAGGGAAGACAAATGCCGCTCAAAATAAATAGTGATGAATGTATTGCTTGCGGTACTTGTGTTGATGAATGTAAGCAAGGCGCATTGTTTTTAGAGGAAGATACGGTTGTTTTGAGAGAAAAGGATTGTATTCTTTGTGGAGATTGTGTTGCGATATGTGTGGCAGGCGCTTTAGAGATAGAAAAATAAAAGTATAAGAATTATACCGAAGACTGTAAAAACAGATTATCAGAAAAAAGTAAAAAAAAGAATTGAACCAAGGCAAAGAATTGTAATGAGTTCCGCCGTGTAAATAAGAACGATTTTAAAGTCTCTTTTATTTGTATTTCTAACTATCTCGTCCATATTTCTTAATAAAAAAGGAATTGATTTTATCTTCTTATCGAAAAAAGTTTGTAAAAATTAATCATAATTTTTTGGGAGAGACAGGGGATTATTTCTCTTCACAGAAAAATAGGGAAAACAAAAGAAAGCTGTCGATGACTATAATTGGGTGGTAAAGAAATTGTTATACAAATATTAGTGCAATATTATTTCTTTATTTCTTCAATCTCCCTATCAAGCTCTTTATCTGTCCACAATCCTTCTTCGTTTATCCTTTGATGACCAGTGATTGTTTTCATAACTGGCAGGTTGAAAAGCCAATGGACAGGTTTGACAACGAAAATATCGAGAGCCAGTCCAGCCGGATAGGCGGCATATGCAGCAAGTTTTATGGGATTCAATGTATTGTCATCCTCTACTTGATGGGATAGCGCAGGTGTGCTGAAGGAAACAATCAGAAAGAGAACAGCTGTGAATATAAATATTCTTTTCATTTTTTTCTCCTTTTTGATTCACTATCTTTTTAAATTTTAATGTCCACATCTAAAAAAGTCAAAGAAAGATATTTGTAAAAAGAGATTTTTTCTGCTGTTCATACGGATATTGGGACACTTGACCCTGAGCCCAAGGTGGCAAATTAACGAACACGGAGGGTAATAGTTTCCTTTACAAAGCGATGGATTTTCAATAAGAGTTCTTAAAAAATTTAATTAATTTGAGCAGGAGGTTTATATGTTCAATATTGAAACAATGAAACCGCGCAATTACGGGCTTTTTTGTTTTTTTACATTCTTCATATTTGAAGCGCTAATTGAAGGAGCTTTTAGAAGAATAGCAGAACTTGGCAATGGTCCCTGTGGTTATATGCTTTTATTCTTTTTTGTTGCATCTATTGTTCTTGGAGTCTATGGTGTTAAACTTCCAAGATTGCAGCAGGGCTATTTGGGAATGTTTTTTGGTTTTTCCTGTTGGTCGGTTGAAGAAACATTGGAGGTCATAAAAATACCTGCCTCCGATGCGCTTTTTTGCCCTCTTAATGCTGAACATCCTTTTTTCTGGATTACATTTGAAAGTCTCCCCTTTGCGTTTATTCTCCTTTTCTTCTATTTTATGATTCTGGATTTTAAATTAGAGGTATCTCAAAAAATTCCTCTACATTTGCAGGTTGCAGTTACTTTTGTGTCAGCAGGATGGATTTTGACAGGGTTGTCCCGAGGTGCAAGAACAGTTTTTGAATATCAAGGAATTGGCACATATCTAATTATTGCTATTCTGGCGGCAATATTTCTTTTATCATTCATAAATCTTTTGAGAATTAAAAATAAGGAAGCATCCCCCATTTTAGCTGGGCTTTCGATAGGAAGCCTTATTTCTCTATTCTTTACCTTCTTTTTTATGCTAAAAGGTATATAGAGGGAATCATTCAATGTTGACAATGGTATTTCGTTGCAGGTAATTAAGTACTATTGATTTGGAAATTAAAATAAGATGAAAATGTTAAGGTATAGATTTCTTTTTGTGGTGTCTTTGCTTTTGCTCGTATTCACTTTTCCTGTTTCATCTGAAGAGGTATATTCATCTTCGCAACAGTTGGACGCAATCTCAAAGGGCGACATATATTTCCAAAAAGGAAACAATTTTTTCGAGAATAAAAATTATGAATCTGCAATAAATTCGTGGGAGAAAGCTCTCATTTTTTATAGAGCTGAAAAAGATAGAAAAAAGGAAGCTATTACACTATCGAATCTTGGAAATGCTTATGATGAAGCTGGTAGTTATAAAAAAGCAGTGGAGAAATATTTGGAAGCGATAAAGTTGAGCAGTGAAATAGGAGATAATCGTCTCAAGTCTGATACTCTCACAAACATAGGCGTATCTTATTGGAAATTAAAGCTCTATGATGATTCCCTTCAATCTTTTCAAGAGGCGGCAAAGATTGATAGAGAAAGCGGGCGAAAAGAGAGCGAAGCTTTCAATCTTCTAAATGCCGCTAAGGTTTACAAAAAAATTGGGAAAATTTTGGAGGCAATCAATAACTATAAAGTTTCGATGACTATTTATAAGGAATTGAAAAATGATGATATGGTTGAGGACGAGCTTATAGAATTGGCAGAATTGAGCAAAGAAATAGACAATAAGGTTGAAGCACTCGATTACTATCTTGAAGCAATCGAGATAAAGAGAAAGAAAAATGATTTGACTGATATAAATAAATTATTGGACGAAGCAGCACTTTTACAAGGAGAAGAAACCGCAAAAAAGGCTAATCCTCAGGTTCAAAAAACAAAAGAAGAAGAATTGGAGGAAGAAGTAATAGAAGAGGTAATGACTTCCGGAATAAGGGAAAAAACAATCTCTGAAAAAACAAGAGGACTTGCTCAAAAAAAGAAAGAGCAGAGGAATGCGGAATATTATTTTAGGTTAGGGATAACTGCTGAGGCGCAATATAACTTTTCCGAGGCAATTGATTTATATGAAAAATCAAAGAAGATTTGGAAATTGGAAGATGGCAAAAAAATGAAATCCGGCATTCTAATTCGCCTTGCGAATCTGTATTTGATAAACAAAAGGGAAAATGTTGAGCCATTATTGAATGAAGCACTCTCAATATGCGACGAAATAAATGATATATCCGACAAAGCATTTGCATTGGAAGTATTGGGAAGATTCTACCTTTCAAAACTGCAGCTTCCTGAGGCATTGAAAAGCTTTAATGAATCCTTTGCTCTTTTTGACAATGTAAAGAATCCAATGATGAAATCCCTTTTAAGAGTAGATATTGGAGACTGCTATTTTGCTTCTTCTATTTATAGAAAAGCTGAAAACTATTATGAAAAAGCTCTACAGGAAGGATTAGCAGAGAGAAATGATGCTGTTATTTGGCGCGCAAAATATGGGATTGCTAAAACTCTTTATGCGAGAAAAAAATTCGATGAAGCATTCAGTTTTATGATTAGTGCTGTAGGAATGAGTGATAGAGAAGGTGGAGATGTCTTTTTTGATTTTTATCCTGACAAAAAGAAGTTTGCCATAGATGAAGATGCATTGAGCTTATTCATAGAGCTTTATAAGAAAACAGGGAATATTAAATATGCTGAAGCGGCATTCCTTTGCAGTGAGAAAATAT
>RFHX01000050.1 GCA_003695725.1 Candidatus Schekmanbacteria bacterium | reverse complement strand
ATATATTGACTATTGATTTAGCTGTGCCAGAAGGGCTGTCAAGCTTTTGGTTATGATGAAACTCATGACCTGCAACATCATATTCATCAAACTGATTAATAAGCATGGCGGCTATTTCTACAATTTTGTAAAATATATTAAAAATTAGACGATTATAAAGATTATGACAAGAATAGGGGAAAAGACATATATATTTGTAATCATTATCTCAATTTTTTTATTGATACCTTTTAAAATTGAAGCAGAAGATTCCAATTATTCCTCTTATCTCTCATTAAAGCCAAATGATTTAATCAAGGAATATAGAAAAGTGAAGGGCATTCCTATAAGATTCCATGAAATTTTCAGCACAATTCTCACTGATCGAGTAATTGAAGCAGAGGCAAAAGGCTACATGCAGGAAAAATATATCTTCTTCCAAGGAAAATTATTCGAAAAGGCATTATATGTCGTCAATAGGCAAAATAAAAAAAAAGACCTTTTAAAAAATTTGATCAAAGATGAAAAAGTAACAATTTATGGAATAATTAAAAATATTGACAATATTATTATAGAAGTTGAAAAAATTGAAAGAGGATGGAATATCGATAAGTTTGATGATATTTCAAATGAATCACACTACCCGAAAGAAGAAAGAAAAAACATATTGAAAGTGCCCTATAGAAGCGGCAAAAAAAAGTACAAGCTATTCATCCCATTTTAGAGCATTAAAAAATTTAAAAAAAATTTGAAATTTTTGTAAAGAATTTGTAAACATTTATCGTGATTTAACACTTGACATTAAAGATGTGGATTGGTTAAATATCGGGACATTTGAGTCCGGTTGGATAGCAACACTTAAAAAAGAGGGTTTAAAATTGGAAAAGAGAAAAAGATTTTTTGCAAGTCTGATAGCTTTATCTTTGGTTTTGTTTTTACCGTCTATTATTCCAGCAGATGCCGCTACTAAACCTAAACCAAAAGAAATCAGAAAAGCTGATTTGAATAAAGATGGTAAGACTGATATGTGGGATTACTATGAATATGGCAAGAGAGTTATGTTTTCTCAGGATAAAAATCTCGACGGGAAGCCTGACATTTGGAAATATCTGAAAAATGAAAAAGAGATTTACAAAGTTGAAGTAGATACAAACAAAGATGGGAAACCAGATATTACATACCATCTTAAAAATGGGAAACCTGAAAGGGTAGAAGCCGATACGAATAAAGATGGAAAAATTGATCTTATCCAACATGTAACAGGCAACAATGAAGTTACAAGCGATGAAGTTGACAGCAATGGGAACGGGAAGATGGACACCTTCAGATACTATGCAAACAAAAAAATAACATCGATTGATTATGATACTGATGAAAATGGTACCATAGACAAAAAAGAAACCTATGGGACTGACAACAAAGTAGAAAAGCTTGAAATTGACAAAAACAAGGATGGAAAGTTCGATATATTCTTTTCTTACAAAGACGGAAACCTTGTTTCTAAAAATGCGGATATAAATTTTGATGGTCGTATAGATATCTGGGAATATTACTCCAACGGCAAAATAGCGAAGAGAATCATTTCTGAAAAGAAAAATGGAGTTAAAAATCTCTATGAATTTTTTAGAAACGGCGAACTTGTCAAGAAGGAAATAGATAAAGACTTTGATGGCAAGATTGATACATGGCAAGAATTTCAGAATGGGAAGCTAACGCGAATCCTTATCGATGAAGATAAAGACGGAAATATAGACCTTTGGCAATATGTAGAAAACGATAAAATAGTAAAGATGGAAAAAGACAGCAACGGTGACGGCACACCTGATGTCACATCTTATTACTAAAAGCCGGCACACCAATTATTATCACCTATAGTAATGGCAAAGATCTTCTATTCAATTGGCAGGGCTTTTGAATTCTTTGGAATTATATTCACTGCAATTGCCCTGCTTTTATTCGGTAAAAGCGGATCTGTAGCAGAGCCAATGACTGCTCTTATCATTGGAGTTTTTTGGTTTTTTACAGGTTGGCTGATAGTAAAAGTTGCCGGATCGAAAATAGAATCAAAAAAAGAAACAGATAATTAAAAGAGTTTATTATAATGCTCCCCTATTTTCTGCCAGTTGGCGGATATTGTCCATTAGTTTATTTGAAATCTCGGCATAGAGTTCTTTCGAAGCTTCTTTCTTTCTCTCTTCTTCAAAATTCATAGGCTTACCGATAATTATCTCCATCTTCTTAAAAAAACGGGGGAAAATAGCACCTTTTGGAAGGAAATGCTGAATACCTATGTGATAAACTGGAAGGACAGGCACTTTTGATTCATATATTATTTTCCCTATTCCGCGCATTCCTTTACCAACCCTTCCATCAGGTGAACGAGTTCCTTCAGGATGCATTAAAATTGTTCCTTTTTGAGAAATTTCAGCTATCCTTCTCATAACTCGTTCATTATATCTTCCTCTCACAACAGGAAAAGCGCCCATTAGGTTAAAGAAAACTCTGGCAACTGCGCCCTTGAAAAGTTCTGCTTTTGCAGGGAAAAAAATTCTTCTTGGGAAGAAAATATGACCAACCAACCAAGAATCCAAAGCAGAAATATGATTTGCCATTATCAACAATCCGCCTTTTTTTGGAACATTTGTCTTACCAAACACTTTTACCCGATTAAGTATATGGAAGCAAAAAAAAGTAATGACGGTCATTGGGAAATAAACAAGCCAGTAATTCAAGTAAAATTTAATTTTACTCATCGATGTTTTGTCAGGAAATTAAGAAGAAGAAAGTTCTTTTGCTTTTGCAACATACTTCATTTTGAGGTCATAAATAGCTTCATTGAGGAGGTCTTCCTCTTCCTTTGTAAGGTTGTTAGCCGTCTTCTCTTTCAACATATTTAGTGTTTTTATATTTATATCAGCAACTTGAAGATTGACTTGCGGTTCGGGTGCATCAGGATGCGGCATCTTTATTCCAAGATAAAAGCAGGCTTGTTGATAAAGCGTTATTACATGCATTGAAAAATTTACTTCCGGAATATTTCCTTCAGCAGTTGCGCTCTCAAATCTCCTTCTTTCTTCCTCAGAAACTTTGCTCTTTTTTTCTTCATCCTTTTTCAATTCATCGTCAGCTTTTAAAAATGACCTTTTATCCCTAAATACAAAAGATGGTCCCTTTTCATTTTTTTTGTCGTTCATTTTTTTCTCCATTTTCAGTTTTCGATATAAAAAAATCTGGCTCTCTTCCAAGCCAGTCTCTAACAAAAACCATATCTATTATTGCAATTTCCTTATATTCCTCATTCATACAATATGCTTTAATGCCTGCTTTATTGAGTTTTCCAATAAGGAAGCTACCTAATTTATTCCCATCTCTGTCATAGGCTGTAAATGACCCCTGAGGAGGATTGAGTCCATATTTTGAAAGGTCTGGAGCAGGATCATTTACAAATTTTTCTGCATTCACACCTGTCGCAACAGCAAAAAGCCGCTGTACATTGAAAGGATTCAAAGGATATTTTTTACCATTTACATATCCCCACCACAATCTTTTTTCATCTGTTGCAAAAGTAATTTCACCTCTTTTATTTTTCAATACTGCCTTTGCCATATCATGAATATAAACAGGAAAAATTCTTCTTTGGCGCAAATCAATTTCTTCATCAGGCAGCTGATCTAAAATATCCCGTTCACAATAGTAGATTCCATCTCGCATATTAGAAATCAAATACATTCCTCTATCGCCCGTTATTTTCCCTAATTTTATTTCATAGACTTTGTTCTTGGCCCCAACAGCTTTAAAGACGAAAAGAGGATGCAAAAGTCCACATTTCTTTAAATCTTCTTCATCTATCACATCTCTTACAAACCTCTTTATAACTATTGAATTTACCAAACTGATATTATGCAAAGCTATTGCTTCTGTAGAGAGCCCTTGATGAGGATAGGTCATTCTCCATCCTGATTGCGTTTTTTTCAGGACAAACTTCTTCGAGTTTCTATGTATTTCAATCTCATTTATGTCCCTTGGAGGTATGGTTATCAATTTTTTATTTCTAAGCTCATAGGGGCGCCTTTTGACAGCAGTCTTCAATCTATTTGTTACATAGTGAATTACCGGGTCATCTTCAATTTTTACATAAACAGCGCTAGTAACTATACTATCCAAGCCAATCCGTGCTGAAATAGTGGGCTCATCACTTCCATTTTCATAGATTTTAAAAGATGCTGTTGGATTATCAAGTCCGTAAGGTGATAGGTCATCAGTTGCAGGAGATATTTCCTTGAAACTTTTGATCTCTCTAATTCTTTTAAGCATTCTTTCTATGACTTCACTATCACCCGAATCTTCATAGGGTTTGACCATTTGCCAAATGCCATTTTTATCCTTTTTTACATATGTAATCTTACCGTTATTGTTCAATTCAAGAGCTGTAACTTTTTCCGGATTAAAGTTAAATACATATTCAGACTCCTCTCTTTCTCTCTCAATCAATTTCTTCTTTATAGTGTCATAATAATAGACTACTGATAGAATGCATAGAATTACCAATAATAAAACAGCTTTTGAAAGTTTACTCATAATTTTCTTCTCTTTAGAAAGATAAATGCTCCTACTAACAAAATTATACCCGGAAAAGTAATTACAGATGATATGAAAAGCATATTACCTTCCGAGCGAGTTATATTAACAGAGCTAAATTCTCTGGGTTTTCTGGGAATAACAATCATATCCTCCTGGTCAGTAATCCATCTAATACAATTCACAAAAACATCGGAATTACCTGAAATACCTAAATAAGCATTACTTATAAAATCCGAATCACCTATAGCAAGAATATTTGCAGCTTTTTCATCTTCTGTCTTTATCTCAGAAAATATACCTCCAATCGCTACCGGACCTCCTTTGTCAATTGGTGGATTATATTGATACGGTCTTTTGCCATCTTTTTCAATCCAGCTTCTACTATCTGTTATGAAAATTCTTTCAAAGGTAGCCTTAATTCTACTTTTTGCAGCTCTTTTTTCATCATAACCAATTGCCTGCGCAATAGGAAAAACTGAATAAACCTGAAATCCCGCAACAGCAGGATGTCTGCCATAATTTTTTATAATGGTAACAAGAGGGTCATTCCCAAAAATTCCTGTTGGAGGATTTGCAACTACATTTGCTGAAAAAATGATATTTTTACTTCTTGCAAAGTCAATTAATTTTCCTGAATAGCCGGGGTCAAGCAGTAAAGCCAAACTCCCTCCTGATTCGACATATTTTGTCAACTGGTCAATCTCTTCTTGGACGAAATCTTTAACAGGGCCTGCTATTATTATAAGGGAACAGTTCTCAGGAATTGATTTTTCATTAAAGAGATCTAAATTTTTTACATCATATCCTTTCCCCTCAAGAGTTTTTTTTATCAGTGAATAGCCGTTCTTGTCGCTGTCTGAAGATAAAATGTTTTTCTCACCATGTCCTGTTAAAAAGCATATAAGTTTTCGCTTGGTAGTTTTAACCTGAATCAGTGCATTTGTGAATGCCGACTCTGATATCAAATTGATTTTCCTAACATTTTTCCCATTATCTACAACAATAGTATTATATGCACGCACATCATATTTTTTTGCCAAGGCAGGATTTTTATCAGGGTCAACTATCTCATAATCTATCTTCTTTGACCTAAATTTATACTCATCCATTAAGTCCCGAAAAGGGATAATAGCTTCCGAGCCTTCCTGAAAAAAACCTATAAATTTTACATCCTCCTGAAGTGAAGATATAACCTTCAATGTCTCTTCTGAAAGGGAATATTTTCCAGTCCGTGTAAGGTCAATTCTTATACCATTTCCATAGCTCAAGAGATTGATTATTATAAGAATTACGGCAGTTACTATTATAGAAAACAAAGAAACTGTCCCTTTGCCGATTTTTTGAAGAGTCTGCCTCTTTCTCTTCAACTGCACAACAAACATTATGGCGCCTGAAAGGGAAATCAGAAGCCCTACAACATAAGCAATATTGCGATAAAGAATTACAACAGGAAAAAAGTATTCCCATAAAAATGATACTGTGGATATAATTATCCCAAGGGCTATAAGAAAGTTTTGTATATTCCTTTTATTATTCATCTCCATTTTTCCGAATCAAGAATTTCATAAGTCACATAGAGATTAAAAATTGTGAAACTCAATAAATATATTAT
>RFHX01000049.1 GCA_003695725.1 Candidatus Schekmanbacteria bacterium | reverse complement strand
GTTTATAACAGAGCAGTTAGAACTATGCATTTTGATGCTTACTATATGGGGAAATTACCAATAAAACAAATTTCTTTAGAAGGACAAAGACCATTTATAGACCTTGTCAACAAAATCCTCTCCCTCACCCAATCCGAAGATTACTTTGAAAACCCGCAAAAACAGGCAAAAGTCAAAGAATTCCAACGCCAGATTGACCAGTTGGTTTACAAACTTTACGGGTTGACAGATGAAGAAATAAAGATTGTGGAAGGGGAGATAAATGGTAAAAAGTGACGAGCTATGGGATATAACTAATAGACCATCTATAAAAAACAAGGTTTGAAATATTGGAAAATCGAAAAAATTGTCTATCACAATTCACAACTGACGGCTTCAGCCGTCAGGAGGTACCACCAGCTAAAGCAGGCGGTTGCACAGATTCATATCCCTCTTCAGCAGCCCACGGTGTCATCCGTCAGAATCAACCGCCAGCTAAAGCAGGTGGTTGTGAGTGTGGAGATCTATCCTCAACAACCCATGGTACAACTCAAGGAAAGATCCCCGGCACAACCCACGGCTTCAGCCGTTGGGACATACCACCAGCTAAAGCAGGTGGTTGTAAAGATGATACCAAGCGAAAGCCTGCCTATCAAATTAGATGAAGAACGACTTTATATGATCCTATTGATTGTGAAATGAAAAGAACAAAAAGTACATAAATATGATAACAATTGATTTTAAAATAGATTGACAATTGTGCCTTTTTTATAATACAAAAACTTTTCGGAAATTTCTATTATTCAATCCGTTATAAAATTTCAAACTCTAATATAAGGAGTGGCAAATATGGCGATTCGTGTTGGTATCAATGGGTTTGGTAGAATTGGAAGAAACCTACTGCGTGCAAGTTATGATGACAATGAGATCGAGTTTGTTGCAGTGAATGATATTACAAATCCGGCAACTCTCGCACATCTTTTAAAATATGATTCAGTGCATGGCATAGCGCTGCAGGATGTCAAAGCATCAGATGATTCAATTACTTTTGGCAGTAAAAATATAAAGGTAATGGCAGAAAGAGATCCTGCAAAGCTTCCATGGAAAGACCTTGGCGTCGATGTCGTCGTTGAATCGACCGGGCTTTTCAGAAAAAGGCCTGATGCATCGAAGCATCTCGAAGCAGGCGCAAAGAAGGTTATCATCTCAGCACCTGCAACTGACCCTGACATAACTATTGTGATGGGTGTGAATGAAAAATCTTACGATAAAGAAAAGCACAACATTATATCCAATGCTTCCTGCACAACGAATTGCCTTGCTCCTGTAGCAAAAGTTCTCCTTGACAATTTTGGTATAGAAAAAGGATTGATGACAACTATTCATTCCTACACCAATGATCAGCGAGTTCTCGATCTCCCTCATTCAGATTTGAGGCGTGCAAGGGCCGCAAACCTTTCTATGATACCCACGACAACAGGTGCGGCTAAAGCTGTGGCACTCGTTCTTCCTTCATTGAAGGGCAAGGTTGATGGAATGGCAATAAGAGTGCCTACACCGAATGTATCAGTTGTAGATTTTGTTGCGGTACTCGAGAAAGAAGTAACAGTTGATGATGTAAACAATGCATTGAAGGCGGCAAGTGAAGGTGAGTTGAAAGGCATCCTCGACTTTACAGATGAACCGCTCGTTTCGATCGATTTCAATGGTAATCCGCATTCTTCAATCGTTGACGGGAAATGTACTTCAGTTATAGAAGGTAAAATGGTAAAGGTGCTTGCATGGTATGATAATGAATGGGGATACTCCTGCAGAATCAGAGACCTTATCAAGTATATTTGACCATTTTAAAAACAGATGAGGTTGTGGAAGTGAAAAAGCTAACGATCAAAGATTTGGACCTTAAAGGCAAAAAAGTCTTTATGCGCGTTGACTTCAATGTGCCGCTGAAAGACGGGAAGGTCGATGACGATACAAGAATAAGGGCGGCGCTCGATACTATTAGATATGCTCTTGATAACGGTGCGTCTCTCATTCTTGCCTCTCATTTGGGAAGACCAAAGGGGAAGGTTGTCCCTGAAATGAGCTTGAAACCTGTGGCTGAAAGATTATCCGAATTACTTGGCAGAAAAGTTATTATGGCGCCTGATTGTATTGGTGAAGAAGTAAAGAAGATTACGGATAATCTCAAAGAGGGCGATGTCGTCCTGCTTGAAAATGTCCGCTTTCACCCTGAAGAGACAAAGAATGACGATAATTTTTCAAAAGAGCTTGCATCATTGGCAGATGTGTATGTCAACGACGCCTTTGGCTCTTCTCATCGCGCTCACAGCTCTGTTTGCGGAATTACGAAGTTTATTCAGCCGGCGGCGGCTGGCTTTTTAATGGAAAAAGAGTTGGAGTTCCTTGGCAAGGCATTCGAAAATCCTGATAAGCCCTTCGTTGCGGTGCTTGGTGGCGCCAAAGTTTCAGACAAGATACAGGTAAGCGAAACACTTCTCAGTAAAGCTGATACAATGTTGATAGGCGGAGCAATGGCATACACGATTTTGAAGGCAAAGGGAGTTGCTGTGGGGAAATCGTTAGTCGAAGATGACAAAATCGATTTGGCAAAGGAAATATTGGAAAAAAGTAAGAATAGTAATGCTGAATTTC
>RFHX01000048.1 GCA_003695725.1 Candidatus Schekmanbacteria bacterium | reverse complement strand
GAATGACGCCGAGGCAATTCAAAGATTAGTGAATGAATATAGCGAAAAAGGTTTGATGATTAAAAAATCTCTTAGTGAGATATATGAAAATATCAGGGACTATTTTGTTGTTGAAAAAAAAGGGGCTATCATTGGGACATGCTGTCTTAAAATTTATTGGAAAAATCTTGCTGAAATCTGCTCACTTGCAATAACTAAAAGGGAAACAAAAAAAGGCATCGGCTCAATGCTTGTCAAATATACTATTAAAGAAGCAAAAAAAATGGGTATTTCTTCTCTTTTTGTTTTAACTTATGTTCCGGATTTTTTTAAATTGAATGGCTTTGAAAATATTGATAAATCTAAACTTCCACAAAAAGTTTGGGGTGAATGTATAAAATGTCACAAATTTCCTCAATGCGATGAAATTGCAATGATAAAAAAAATTTAGGTAACTGTTGAAATGGAAAAAATAGCAAAAAAGGTTTTAGAAAAAATAAAAAATATTAACAATCTACAAGCAGAGGTTTTTATCAATAGGACAAAAGGTCTCTCAATTGAAGTTGAAAAACAGGAAATAAAGGCATTTGAAAAGAGTGACGATTTAGGAATAGGACTCAGAATTTTTAAAGATGGCAAAATGGGATTTTCCTTCTGTTCAGGCACTTCTACAGATGCAATTGATTACATAATTGAAAATGCAATTAAAAGTCTCGATTATTCAACTTATGAATCCTCGAGAAGACTTCCTGAAAATAGGAATTATAACTATGCCCAATATGATAGAAATCCAGTTGATTTAGAAAGAGTAGATGTAAAAGAAAAAATAGAAGCAGCTAAAATAATCGAAAGCAGCGGTTTGAATGTTGATAAAAGAATCACAAAGACAAATAAAAGCTCATACAGAGAAAGCGAATTCGAGATTTATGTAAATAATACCAGTGGCATTTGTTATTTTCAACAAGGTACAATGTGCGGTTGCAGTGTTACATTCATTGCAGAAGAAAAAGGAGTGATGGAAAGCGGCTGGGAAATTGATTCAGGACGCTCCTTTGAAGAACTGAATTTTGAAGAAACAGGAAAAAAAGCCGCTAATAAAGCTTTGAGAATGATAGGTGCAAAACCCATTTCCACTGGTCTCTATCCTGTAATTTTAGATAACATTGTTGCAATGGAATTTCTTCAAATTCTTTCTTCATCATTATGTGCCGACCAAGTTCAAAAAGGCAAATCAATGTTTCATAATAAAATAGGTGAGCTTGTTGCTTCTGAAAACATAACACTTGAAGATAACGGATTTCATCCCGGAGCAATTACATATTTTCCTGCTGACTCAGAGGGTATTCCAGTCCAAGGCACAAAACTCATAGAAAAGGGAATTCTGAAAAATTTTCTATATGATACTTATACGGCAAACAAGGAAAATCGTGAATCCACAGGCAATGGTTTTAGGCCCTCTTACAAATCAACACCTTCTGTTGGAATATCAAATCTATTCATAACTGCAGAAGAAACAAAACCTTTTAATGAAATGGTTTCTTCGATATCAAAGGGACTGTATGTGACAGAAGCAATGGGCGTCCATACAGCTAATCCTGTAACAGGAGATTTTTCTTTCGGTGTCGAAGGAATGTTCATTGAAAATGGGAAAATATCCTTCCCGGTGCGCGGCGTTATGATAGCAGGTAATATTATCGAAATGATTAAACACATCGAGATGGTAGAAGACAGATTAAGATTTATCGGAAGAATTGGTGCACCTGCTATCAAGATTTCTTCATTATCAGTAAGCGGAAATTAACCCTTACCTCAATTCCGGAATTTATATCTTTTTTAGAGATTTTTTCCGCCAATCTTATTTTACTTCTCAAATGCTGATTTTATTGACCGTCTATATGGCTTTCTTAGCACACCCTTTTCAGTAATTATAGCCGACACATATTTTGAAGGTGTAACATCGAAAGCCGGATTTTTTGCTTTGACTCCTTTTGGTGCAATCTGTTTGCCTTGAATTTTCGTTACTTCTTCAAATTTTCTTTCTTCAATTGGAATTTCACTTCCATTTTTTATCTTCCTATCAATGGTCGATAGAGGTGCCGCTACATAGAAGGGAACTTTATGATGGTAGGCAAGAAGAGCAACATTATATGTGCCTATTTTATTTGCAACATCACCGTTTGCTGCAATCCTATCAGCACCAACAATAACTCTGTCTATAAGCCCCTGACTAAAAAGATAACCTGCCATATTGTCCGTAATCAATGTTACCGGAATCCTATCCTTCTTCAATTCCCATGCTGTCAACCGCGCGCCTTGCAAAAAAGGCCGTGTTTCATCGGCAATGACATTTATCTTTTTTCCCCTTTCCACCGCTGCTCTAATTACCCCCAAAGCTGTCCCATATCCGGCTGTCGCAAGTGCACCTGCATTACAATGAGTTAAAACAGTGTCTCCTGACTTAAAGAGTTTTTCTCCAAATTGTCCCATTTTCCTGTTTATTTCGATGTCTTCATTACAAATATCAATAGCTTCATTGATAATCTTCTTTACAAGCCCATATGTATCTTCATTCTGCGCATTTGAATCAATCAATTTCTTCATCCTTTCAAGAGCCCAAAAAAGATTAACAGCAGTAGGCCTTGTCTTTGATAACCGTTTGATATCTTTATAGACTTGCCTGCGAAATTCTTTGCTCTTTTTAGATTGATTCCTATATGCTGAAAGAGCGACTCCCATAGCCGCAGTTACACCTATAGCAGGCGCTCCTCTGACAATCATTGTCTCTATCGCTCTCGCCACTTGTTCAACGGATTTGCAGATTACATACTTCTCTTTTAATGGAAGCTTAGTCTGGTCAAGAAGTATTACAGCACCGTCTTTCCATACAACAGGTCTTATCATATTGTGTCTCCCTTTTTCTTTTTAGATTTAAGGAAATCATTAATTTTTTGCATTTTATCGTTTTCAATATCAAAAAACCTTACAATCTTATTCCTGCTCTTTGTTCCTCCAATAATTTCTATCTTACTTTTAGGAATTTTAAAATACTGAGCCAAAAGTTCTATACATGCCTTGTTCGCTTTGCCTTCGATAGGAGGCACATTTACTTTAACTTTTATTCCTCCTATTCCGTCACAAACAATTTCCTTCTTTGATGATTTCGGAATAACTTTAACTTTCAGAACTGTTTCCATAAATCTAACTAATTGCTATTCTTATTTCTTTATCATCTTTGATAATGAGGCAATCTTAATCAGGTTTATATCAAAGCATTCAAAGATTTTCTTTAATTTATAGAGAGGTAAACCAACAACATTAAAATAATCCCCATCGATTTTTCTTATGAATAAAGAAGCTATATCCTGTATGCCATAAGCACCTGCCTTATCAAGCGGCTCTAAGCTGTTAACATAATATTCAATCTCATCATCTGAAAGAGTATCCATATAAACTTCTGTAGAAACAATGTCGGTCTGAAATTTCGATGATTCAGTATCTAAAACACATAAACCAGTGTAGACGAAGTGACGATTGCCACAAAGTCTTTTCAACATCTCTTTTGCTTCGGTGGTGTCTGATGGTTTGCCTAACATAGAGTTTTTAAAATAAACAACTGTATCAGCAGCAATTATCAAGCTCGAAGGATACTTATTTGAAAGGGCATAAGCTTTCTCTTTTGCTATCCTTATTACGAAATCTTCACATCTTTCGTTTTTATACGGAGTCTCATCAATATCAGCAGAGTCATTTTTTACGGAAGGAACAAATTTTTTTAAAAGTTCAATTCTTCTCGGCGAGGATGATGCAAGTATGATTTTTTTCTTGAATAAGTCAGTCATTTAAAATCCTTGAGACACGACTTTTCTCAGCTTCAATAATCTTAATAATTTTCTTACCTGCCTCTCTTACATTATCATTTACAACCAAATAGTCATATCTGGATATTTGCGAAATTTCTTTCATAGCAAGACTAAATCTTTTTTCTATCTCAGCGTCTGAATCGCTTTTCCTTTTTTTAAGGCGCTTCTTTAACTCTTCAATAGTGGGAGGCATTATGAATATTGTCACAGCATTTCTAAAAATCTTTTTTATGCTTTTTGCTCCCTTTGTATCCAAATCCATAACAACATCATATCCCTTGGATAAAATTGACTGAATACTTTTTTTGGAAGTGCCATAATAATTTCCATAAACCTTTGCCCACTCAGCGAAGAATCCCTCTTTGCGAAGCCTTAAAAACTCCTCTTTTTTTATAAAGTGGTAATGCTTGCCGTTTTTTTCTCCTCTGCGTTTTTCTCTCGTTGTAAATGAAATTGAGTACTTCAAGTTTTTGTTAATAGAACAAAGATATTTTAATATTGTAGTCTTGCCTGAGCCAGAAGGAGCAGAAACTATAATAAGCAAGGGAATTTTTTTGGAAGCTAATCTGCTTGGACTAAATCTTTTTCTTTGATTCTTCACCATTGATTCTCTGTGAAATTGTTTCAGGATTGAGAGCACTCAAGATAATGTGTCCGCTATCCATAATGATTATAGCTCTTGTCTTTCTTCCCTGTGTAACATCAATTAATTTTCCGTTATTTTTTGACTCTTCTTTCATTCTTTTCATCGGATTGGAAAGAGGTGAAACAACGGCAACAATCCTTGAAGATACTACCATATTATTAAAACCGATATTTATCAGAAAATCATTCATAACCTTTTTTTATTCAATATTTTGTACTTGTTCCCTAACCTTTTCCAGTTCTCCCTTTATAAGCACTACATTCTCAGTTATTTCAGGTTTTATTGCCTTTGAACCAACCGTATTAATCTCTCTATGAATTTCCTGCAAATAAAACTCCAGTTTCTTCCCGCATTCATTGTCGCTTTTAATTATATCATTAAAGTTTTTGAGATGAATTTTGAGGCGTGAAATTTCTTCTGAAATATCACATTTATCTGCAGTTATTGCTACAAGCTCTGAAATCTTTTCATTATCTATCTCATTACCCATATTCAGCTTTTTCAATCTTTTTCGAAGCCTTTCCGCATATGCATTGGGCATAGAAGAAGCAAGTTTAGAAATATCTTTTAATCTTTTGCCAATTTCCTTCATTCTCATTTTTATATCTGCTGAAAGATGAGAGCCTTCTTTTCGGCGTGATTTCTTCAATCTTTCTATAGCCAATATTAATGCCTCTTGAGCATATTTTAACATTTGCTCATCTTCTTTTTCCCCTGCATCACTTATGAAATAATCAATATGGCTCGTTAAATCTGATACTGAAATATCCCCTTCAAGATTTAGCGTTTTTTTCAAAGCCTGTAATGTGGAATAAAAATTTTCGGCGCTTTGCAAATCAATTACAAATTTTCTTTTGCAAAGCTCTGTTGTTTTTACAGAAATAAAAATATCAAATCTGCCACGGGAGAAATTTTTTTTGAGAAGTGAAATTGCATCTTTTTCGAATGCTCGAAGAATATCCGGAGCTTTATAGGATGAAACTTCAAAGAAGCGGTGATTCAAAGACTTTAAAGATACATTGATTTGAAAAGTTTTTTTTTTGACGGATGCCTCACTATACCCTGTCATACTATTCGGCATTTTTTCTCCCTATGCTGTAATATTTGAATCCAAGCTGTTTCTTCCTATCCACATCATAGATATTTCTTCCGTCAAAAATAATTGGCTGCTTCATAACAGATTTGATTCTATCCATATTAAGCTGTTTAAATTCTCTCCATTCAGTCACAATCACTAAAGCATCACTGCCATCCGCAACTTCATATGAATTATTGCAGTAAGTAATCTGAGGAAAGACTTTTTTTGTATTTTCCATAGCTGCAGGGTCATAAGCTCGAATTGTTGCCTTTTCCTTGAGGAGGGAATCTATCAACTCAATGGATTTCGCTTCTCTGATATCGTCTGTATCAGGCTTAAAGGCAAGACCAAGTATACCTATAGTTTTTCCTTCAAAGGACTTAAGAACACTCTTCATTTTATTCAAAAAGAGAGGAACTCTTCTTTTGTTTTCTTTAACAGCTTCTTTCAATATTCCAAAATCTGTGCCATATTTTTCAGCAGTATAAATAAAAGAATCAACGTCTTTAGGAAAACATGAACCGCCATAGCCCAAACCCGGATCAAGGAAGCTTTTACCTATTCTTGAATCAAGTCCCATACCCTTGGCTACATCGATGACATTTGCACCGGTTTTTTCACAGAGGTTAGCAATAGAATTGATAAAAGATATTTTCAAAGCAAGAAATGAATTTGAGGCATATTTAATTGTTTCAGCGCTATAAACATCTGTGATAATCATTGGCCTTTCCAAAGTTGCATAAAGTTCAAGAAGCACCATTGCTACTTCCTTTGATGGAGCACCGATTACAATTCGATCAGGATATAATGTATCACTGATTGCAGAGCCCTCTCTTAAAAATTCAGGATTTGACACAACATCGAATTTCACATCCATCTTTTTGTTTTTTTCTACTATATTCCTTACGAGGTCACCTGTCCCTACTGGAACAGTTGATTTATTGACAATAACCTTGTACCCATTTATCGCTTCTGCTATTTCCCTAGCTGCTTCTTCAATATAAGATAGGTCCGTTTCTCCATTCTCTTTTGGAGGTGTGCCTACAGCTATAAATATTACTTCAGACTTTTGTACTCCTTCTTTAATACTCGTTGAAAAAAACAAACGCCCTTCCTTGCAATTCCTTATTACCATCTCTTCAAGGCCCGGCTCATAGATAGGCATTATGCCTTTTTTCAACTTCTCTATCTTTTCTTCAATTTTATCGACACAAATCACATCATTTCCTAAATCAGCAAATACTGCCCCTGTTACTAATCCTACATACCCTGTTCCGATTACGCAGATATTCATCCTAACCTCCGTTATATCAGATATTTAATCTTTAAATTTTTCTTTTATGCCAATATAAAAGGAAATTTAATAATCGAAAAAAGAAAAAAGTCAATAAGCGTTTTTGTTTATAAATCCCTTCCAGAGTGTCAACCACAATATTTTAAGGTCAAATGAAAGTGACCAATTTTCAAGATAATAAAGGTCATATTCAATTCTTTTCTCCAACGATGTATTGCCGCGCCATCCATTTACCTGTGCCCAACCTGTGCATCCTGCCTTAATTCTATGCCTTAACATATATTTAGGGATTGTTTTTTTAAATTCATTTACAAAAACAGGCCTTTCAGGCCTTGGACCCACTAAACTCATATCACCCTTAATAACATTAAAAAGTTGAGGTAATTCATCAAGGCTTAGGCGGCGGAGTATTCTGCCGAACTTTGTGGAACGTTTGTCATTGGGGACAGCCCAAACAGCCCCTGTTTCAGCTTCAGCATCCACTACCATAGTTCTAATTTTATAGACAATAAATCTTCTGCCGTCTAAACTCATTCTCTCCTGTTTATAAAAGATTGGTCTCCCTGAAGTAATAAAAGTAATTAAATAGATTATTGGCATAAGGGGGATAATTGTATGAAGTACAATTACGGCGACAATAGAAATCGAAAGATCAAGTAATCTCTTCAAAATACTATTCCATCCATAAAGGGGGCTTCTTGTAATATTTATGATTGGCAGGCCCATAAAATCCTCTACACCTGCATTCAAAGTAATAAACTGATATAGGTCAGGAATGATAATGACATCAACCATTTCATCCTTTAGAATTCCCATAACTCTGAGAAGGGTGTTGTAATCACTAAGAGGCAAGGCTATATATATCTGGTCAACTTTATGTTTTTTTAGGATATTGCTTATTTCATCTATAGTGCCAAGATACTTTTTTCTTATCTCAGGTGTATTTTTTCTTATTGTATCATCAACAAAGCCTTCAACACGAAAACCCATTTCAGGATGGCTGTTAATTTTTTCATAAAAGCTTTCGCCCGCCTCTCCCGTACCAATGATAACTATTCTGCGAATATTATATCCTTTCTTTCTAAAATACTTGAGTATCTTTCTGATAATTCCTCTTACAGTTGTCATAAGGAATACATTTACGAAAAAGAAGTAGACCATTACAACTCGTGAATAGGAATAGTTTCTGTAAAAAAAGGTGATAAAACCGGTGAGAATGATTATTGCAAGCGTTGATTTTACGATGCAAAAAAATTCATCAACATTTAAACTATGGCGGCGCGGGATATACAATTTAAAATACCTAAAGATACCGCCTGAAATTACAAGGATAAAGAGTAAGAGAAATACATAACCATCAAAGGGAGGAATCCCTTTTGTGACTGGAATTATTTTTATGTAATAAAAACGCAGATAATAAGCAAGCACCCAAGATACTGCAACAACAATCAGGTCAGAAAAAAATAGAATTGATAAAAATAGTTGGTTATGTTTTTTTAACATAGCAAATTATTT
>RFHX01000047.1 GCA_003695725.1 Candidatus Schekmanbacteria bacterium | reverse complement strand
CCATAATACAATCCATTGAAATCTCTCATTACTCCAATCAATTGAGAAAATGAGAAATTTTTCATTTGGAGAAATACAATAAAAGAGGACTTATTCTCATATTTCATTTTTGACATTCACCGATTCATCTGTTTATAATCGCCCTAAAAATGGAGGATAAATTTCGATGAAGCGCTCTCTTATAATTTTTTCTCTTTTATTGATTCTTGTCACTCCCCTTTTGTCTTATGCAAAGGAGGATATTCCCCTTGCAGGTGAACAACAGGAAATGGAAAAAAAGCCCGGGGGAATCAAGCCCTGCCTCATATCTATATTTATAGGGCCCCGCGCCGCCTTTGAATACAACGAAGGGAGAAAAATCAGGACAAGTGAAAAATTTTGTCTCACAGTTATCCTATCGCCTATTGTCAAACTTCTTGACGGAATCGATGCTTACAAGGGGAAAACAATGTCTGAAATCGTTGTTGAAGAAGACCTCGATGAAAAAGCCATAAAAGAACAAATGGAGAAGAAGTAAAACAGATTTAATCAACAGTGAGATGCACCAATGCCTGTTTGTCATTTATTGTCCATACATCTTGGACATCATCATTGTCGATATTGCCGATTGCTTTAGCGGTAAAGGAATTTCCTATAGCTACGATTTCATATTCATATCGTGGATTCGATTTGGGGTCAAAACCCAACTTTTTTTTATCTGCGGTAAATTCTTGATTTTCAGAAAAATACATAATCTCAAATTTATAAATATCTAAAAGATTTGTCTTTGCCTCAACTTGTATGGCTTTTTTCCGGTAGCTTAAATAGAGAGGTGTCGCAAGGGCTGCTATGATTCCGATTATGCCAACAATGATTACGAGCTCTATTAAACTAAAACCCTTCTTCGCCTTTCGTAAAGACAATGACTTACGAAAAATATTCATCAACCATTACCTCTTCTTAATTACTAATCTTTCCACTTCTTCAAGATTGGATTTTAGCTCTTCAAGTTTCTGTGAAATCCTTTCTTTTGTTATTTCAGATTCTTTTGCATTTTTTAATTCTTCAATTATCTTGTAATTTTTCAGCGTCAAGTTTGATATTTCAAGAAATCGCATATTTAGAGCATTCACCATATTATTGAATTCCACTTCAAAATCTTTTAGGTAATCATTTTTTCGTCTCAATACCCTTTCAGCCATTTTACCCTCCGCAATGCTTCTTGCAGCCTCCTTGAATCTGAATATTGGTCCGAAGAATTTATGGGTAATTGTTACGCTATGTAGTGCCATTGCTATCATCACAAGAAGAACTACAGGCAAATACCTTTTTTCAAGGAAAAAAAATTGGTTAGCTGCCTCAATTTTTTTTTCAAGTGGTGCAGTCTTCTCACTTAAAACGGTAATTGTGGGCAGATAAATCAGAAAAGAAATTATTACCGTGTAGATAATCAAATAAAGGACCACTGCTACTGCATACTTTGTTTGCGCAACTTTATCCACTAAAACCTTTTTCCTTTTATTTCCTTTCATAAAAAACCCTCGATTTTTAATCTTTTAATCTGAAGAATATTATAGAACTCTATTGTCTATTGAATTAGATTATATATATTATTGTCAATTATTTTTTATAGCTTTTAAAACTTTCATTATTGCCTCTATGAAACGATTAAAGTATGCATCATTTAGATTGGGCTGATATAATTTATGGCATAGGATGATTAAAAATAGAATATTTCCCCAAAGATAGGAGGTCAAAAGATGATAGTTGGAATACCAAAGGAGATAAAAGATCATGAATACAGAGTGGGGATAGTGCCTTCAGGAGTCAGGACTCTTGCAGAAGCGGGAATAAAAGTTATCGTTGAAAAGTCAGCAGGTATAGGAAGCAACATTCCAGATAACGAGTATGAAGAATCAGGTGCAGAAATAGTTGAGAGTGCAAAGGAAGTCTATGAAAAATCCGATATGATAATAAAAGTAAAAGAGCCTCTTGAAGAGGAATATGATTACCTTCGAGAGGACTTGATTCTATATACATTCCTTCATCTCGCATCGAGCCGCTCACTAACAGAAGAGCTTCTAAAAAGAAAGGTAACAGCAATCGGCTATGAAACAATACAGCTTGAGAATGGACTGCTTCCCCTCCTTACTCCTATGAGTGAAATTGCAGGGAAGTTGTCCGTACAGGTGGGCGCATCCTTTCTCGAAAAGGAAAGAGGAGGCAGAGGTGTATTGTTAGGCGGCGTTCCCGGAGTCCTTCCGGGCAAAGTTATAATAATTGGAGGAGGCACAGCAGGCATAAATGCGGCAAAGATTGCCTGTGGTATGGGTGCAGAAGTTACAGTGCTCGATATAAAACAGGAAAAGATGGCATATATTGAAGATATCTTCGGCTCACGAATTTTTACTCTTATTTCAAATTCAAAAAACATAGAAGAGAAAGCCGCAGAAGCCGACCTTCTCATAGGCGCAGTCCTTATTCCCGGCAAAAAAGCCCCAAAAATCATTCCTCGCGAAGTAATAAAGAAGATGAAGGAAGGTTCGGTTTTCGTTGATATATCTGTTGACCAAGGAGGCTGTGCAGAAACAACCAAACCAACAACACATTCCAACCCTGTCTTCAAAGAAGAAGGCGTTATTCATTACTGCGTAACCAATATCCCTTCAGCCGTTGCCTGCACATCAACTTATGCCCTGACAAATGTTACCCTACCCTATGCATTGAAGATTGCAAAGGAGGGATTTAGAAATGCTGTCTCAAATGATAAAGCATTAGCAAAAGGGGTAAACACCTATCAAGGCAAACTTGTGTGTCAAGCCGTAGCTGAAAGTTTTGAAATGGAATTCTCGCCACTAAATTCGTTAATCCAATTTTAAGGATAAATGTCTCATAAGAATGTTATTTTTTATGTAATTTATAGATAATTTTGCCTTTTTTTGAATAATAACTGGACAATCCACTTTTTTTGCATATTTTAATTCACAAAAGATACAATCCCAAAAAACCAAAAAAAAATTCTTCTCAACTTGGAGAATAGATGTATGGGGGAGGGAATAAGATAAATTACTCTTTAAAATTTTAATTTTTTCCCCTCTTTTCCCGATAAAAATTAAGATTTTGTGCAAGAATTAACCGCTTTTATAAACAAACAACAAATGAAAAAATCTTTAATTTATAGATTTCGCTCTAAAATTTTCTTTTATATCGTCCTGCCTCTTCTGCTTTTGATGTTGGCAATAGGTTTCGTCAATGTATTTGGAATTCCATTCACAAATATAAAGGGAGCGCTTCAAGACAGAAAGGAAGAAATAGAGTCAAAACTTTCCTCTATAGCCGATTTGAAAAGGGAAAAGATAACTATTTGGTTTAATGAGAGAATTCACAATTTAGATATAGTAGCTAAAAACCAAAT